>CAYOMI010000006.1:0-23209 GCA_964405005.1 uncultured Planctomycetales bacterium
GTCCTATATATATTAAGAAAGAAGATATACCTGCTGAGGTATTGAAGCAAGAAAAGCATAAAGAGGAATTCATTAAGAATCATTGTCTTCTCGAGCAAATCTTTATTAAGGACCCCAGTATAACGATAAAAGATTATTTAGGAAATCTGGTTTCTAAAATTGGCGAGAATATTGTCATTCGCAGATTCACACGTTATAAAATTGGTGGATAATGAGAAAGCCTGTTTATAAAAGAATTGTTTTAAAGTTAAGCGGCGAAGCCCTGCAGGGTAGGAGCAGCCACGGTATAGACCACGGCGTTCTTGTCTGTCTCGCCCGTCAGATAAAAGAAATAAGAAATTTAAATGTGGATGTGGCAGTAGTTTTAGGCGCAGGTAATATCTTTCGCGGACAGGAGAATATTGCCTCGCAAGGTTTAAATATGGACCGCTCTGTGGCGGATTATATGGGTATGTTAGCTACAGTGATAAACGGGTTGGCATTACAGGATGTCCTAGAGAAGATGGAGATGCCTACGCGGGTAATGACTGCTATTGATATGGAACGGATTGCTGAGCCATATATACGTCGAAGGGCGATAAGACACCTAGAGAAAGGGCGGGTAGTGATATTTGTAGCCGGAACAGGCAATCCCTATTTTACTACTGATACAGCAGCGGCGCTTAGGGCAATGGAGATAAATGCCGATGCGATTTTAAAAGCAACCAAGGTAGATGGTATATACTGCGCAGATCCCTTAAAAGTAAAAGGCGCCAAGAAATTTGATAAATTAAAATATATCGATGTATTAAAAAAAGGCCTTAAGGTTATGGATGCTACTGCGGTAAGTCTATGTATGGATAATAAATTGCCTATAGTGGTGTTTAATCTTAATAAAGAAGGTAATATCAAGCGCGTGATATTGGGCGAAAGAATTGGAACAGTGGTAAAGTAGTAATATGGGAGGTATCCATGACTACCAAAGAAGTTTTGCATGGTGCCGAGGAAAAGATGAAGAAGGCCCTGGATTCAGTAGCCAGAGAATTTTCCGAGATCCGCACAGGTCGTGCAAGTCCCAGCCTTGTGGAGGGATTACATATCGATTACTATGGGACACCGACTTTATTGAAACAGCTCGCTTCAATTTCTGTTCCTGATGTGCGTATGATTGTAATACAACCCTGGGATCCTTCAGCGATAACTGAAATTGAGAAAGCGATCATGAGGTCAAACTTGGGGATAACTCCCTCTAATGATGGTAAGTTAATCCGACTTTCCATACCGCCTTTATCAAAAGAGAGACGTCAGGAGCTTGTTAAGGTAGTGCATAGTATGTCTGAAGAAGGCAGGGTATCTCTACGCACAATTAGGCGTGATGCAAAAGAGGTGTTAGAAAAATTAGAAAAGGATAAGGTAATTTCCGAAGACGATAAATTTAGAGGAATCGACGAATTACAGAGGATCGTTGATAGGTATATAGCTAAAGTAGACGAGCTTTTAAAAAATAAAGAAAAAGAAATTTTGGAGTTTTAAATCTGGGCCACTAGCTCATCAGGTAGAGCACCACCCTTTTAAGGTGGGTGTGCCGCGTTCGAGTCGCGGGTGGCTCACGCAATTTATACAGTAAAATTGAGTACCGAGCACTGATTTTTTATGCTTATCTGCGAGGGAAAAATTCGTTCGCAAATTTCTGCGGACGTGGCGGAATTGGCAGACGCGCGAGGCTTAGGACCTCGTGGCAGTAATGCCTTGGGGGTTCAAATCCCTCCGTCCGCACTTTATTGTGCGGAGGTTAAGTCGCGGGAGTAGCTCAGTTGGTAGAGCATCACGTTGCCAACGTGAATGTCGCGGGTTCGATCCCCGTCTCCCGCTCCATTCTTCTTCGCCCTTCGAATGCTAAACTGATGGTATGGCTTCGAGGAATAAAGAGGAGTTGAGAATAATAAAATATTAATCAGTCAGTGGAGGTGAAAGGAGAATTACTATGCAGATTATGGATTTCTTATCAAAAAAAGCAATAATACCAGATATTAAAGCCACAAAAAAAGAAGATGTAATAAAAGAACTTGTAGATGCTTTAATTAATGCTGGTGATATCGAAAAGCGCAGTCGCAATAAACTTATTGATGCGCTTATATCCAGAGAATCTTTGGGTTCAACTGCTATTGGTCAAGGCATAGCCATTCCCCATGCTAAGTCAGACTCTGTACACAGACTCGTGGCGGCTTTTGGTCTTTCTAAGAAAGGAGTGGATTTTGATTCTTTAGATGGAGAGCCAGCCTACATATTCTTTCTATTAGTGGCGCCTCAGGACTCTGCAGGACCGCACTTAAAGGCCCTCGCTCGCATCTCGCGTCTTCTTAAAGATAAATATTTCCGGGATAATCTGCGTGCGTGTTTAGATGATAA
Organism: uncultured Planctomycetales bacterium; assembly: GCA_964405005.1. Taxonomy (GTDB): domain Bacteria; phylum Omnitrophota; class Gorgyraeia; order Gygaellales; family Profunditerraquicolaceae; genus CAYOMI01. Next base: position 2,389 of record CAYOMI010000006.1, read on the forward strand.
AAGTATTATAAAGATAATAACCCAGGAAGACGAAAAGAAGATTTGAAATGATTTTATAGAACAATAATATTCATAAGAATGAATAATCGACTCAAAGATTTATTTAAGTGGCTACAGCCAGGTATAGGCGTAAAGCGTTGGATTGGCCTAAGTGCCTTTGGTGTTTTTTTGGTTGTCATTGGCTCAAACCGACTACGCGCCGAAGAATATTGGATAATTCAGACGCTGGATGTAATAACGTTGATTTCCGGTCTTATTATTTTAATTTTAGGCATTAAGAGTATGATTCGTTCTTTTATTGCTGTATTTATCCCTTCCTCAAAACAAGAAGAGTTAGTCGATATATTATATCACAGAAGGCAGCTCGGCCGTGGTCCAAAGATTGTGGTTGTGGGTGGTGGCACAGGGTTATCGGTGTTGTTAACTGGTCTTAAGGAATATACCTCAAACATCACTGCCATAGTTACGGTTGCGGATGACGGTGGCTCTTCGGGGCGTTTAAGGCAGCAGTTTGATATATTGCCTCCGGGAGATATACGTAACTGTTTAGTAGCTTTGGCTGACGCACCAACATTGATGCGGGACCTTTTTCAATTCAGATTTGATAAGACTTCTTCGGAGCTGGCAGGCCATAGTTTTGGAAATCTTTTTATTACGGTAATGACCAGGCTTACGGGAGATTTTGAAAAGGCAATTAAAGAAACAAGCAAGGTTCTAGCACTTAGAGGACAGGTTATCCCTTCGACTTTAAGTAGCCTAACGTTGGTAGCGGTACATGTGGACGGTTCTGAAACTGAAGGAGAAGATAAAATTCCCAAAACGCATATTCCTATAAACAAGGTACATCTGAGACCATCAGCACCTTCTGCTACTCCCGAGGCGATAAAGGCGATAGAGGAGGCGCAGATTATTGTCTTTGGTCCGGGTTCGCTTTATACAAGCATTATTCCCAATCTTCTAATCAAAGATATTACCAATGCCATTGTTGCCTCAAGAGCAACCAAAATATATGTGTGTAACGTAATGACTCAGCCGGGGGAAACCGATGGCTATACAGTCAGCGGGCATATAAAAGCACTTATTGCCCATAGTAATTCCAGGATATTTAACTATTGTTTGGTAAATATAGGAGAGATTCCCAAAGAAGTTCTCAAGCGATATGAACAACAGAATTCTTTTCCGGTTAAAAATGACAGAAGCATCGTGGAAAACTTGGGTTATCGTGTACTTGAGGAAGACGTAATTATTGCTGACGATGTAGTAAGACATGACCCTTCAAAGTTAGCCAGGATTATCTTGGGGCTTATTGAAGAGGTTTAATTTTAATATTACATTGCCATGCCGTTAGTCAAGAAAGAACTGATAGTAAAGAATAAACAGGGCCTCCATGCGCGTCCAGCAGCAACATTTGTTCAGGTTGCCAATAAGTTTGATGCGCGAATAACAGTTAGACACAAAGGAGAAGTGGTTAACGGTAAATCTATAATGGGCATACTTACTTTAGGTGCCGAGAAGGGTAGCCTAATTATAATTGAAGCCGAAGGTCAGGATGCGCATCTGGCACTATTAGAGTTAGAGAAAATTGTCATTAGCGAGGAATAAATATGATAAAACTTAAGGGTATAGCTGCAGCAGCGGGAATAAGCATTGGGCCAGCCTATAAAATAGGAAGAGAAGAGTTCATCATAACTCGCCAGCAGATACACCAAGAGGATATACCTGTACAGATACAGATTTTTGAAGAAGCACTGATTAAAACCCGCAGAGAAATTATAGAATTACAGAAGAGAATTGCCACTGAGATGGGTCAGGACCAGGCGGAGATTTTCGATGCCCATCTTTTAGTTTTAGAAGATCGCATGCTTATCGAAGAAGTCATTTCTCGCCTTAAGAAAGAATTGGTAAATGTCGCCTATATATTCTCTGAAGTTTTAAAGAAATACATTGACGTTTTCTCTAAGATCGAAGATGAATATTTAAAAGAGCGCATTACCGATATAAATGATGTGGGTAAAAGGGTATTACGGAATCTTTTGGGTAAAGAGCGTAGGACCTTTGCTGATTTAAAAGAAAGAGTTATTGTGGTAGCACATGACCTTTCTCCGTCCGATACCGCAGCAATGCACAAGCAGAATGTATGCGCTTTTGTTACTGATATCGGAGGTAAAACCTCTCATACGGCAATTATGGCTAAATCCTTGGAAATTCCGGCAGTGGTCGGTGTTGAAGAGGTAACTACAAAAATTAAAACTGGCGATACTTTAATAGTTGACGGTAGCATGGGTATTGTAATAATAGAGCCGGATAGAGAGACTCTACAGACCTATAGGCGAGAGGAGCAGAAGTTGCGCGGTATTGCCGAGGGACTATCATCCATAAAGAATCTACCCGCTGTTACGCGTGACGGAAAAGAGATAGAGATAAACGCTAATATAGAATTGTCGGATGAAGTATCGTCGGTAAAACTCCACGGCGCTGCCGGAATCGGACTTTACAGGACTGAGTTTTTTTACATAAATAGAAAAGACCTTCCTTCGGAGGAAGAGCAATACCAGGCTTATAAATACGTGGCTGAAGAGATGAAACCTTACCCCGTGATCATCCGTACGCTGGACTTAGGCGGAGATAAGTTTTTATCACAATTTGAAATGCCACACGAAATGCAGCCTTTCTTAGGCTGGAGAGCAATTAGATTTTGTCTAGCACGGCCGGATATATTCAGGGTACAACTTAGGGCAATATTACGTGCCTCAATACATGGAAAGTTAAAACTTATGTATCCAATGATTTCTGGTATAGAAGAGTTAAAAGAGGCTAATAATATATTGAACGAGATAAAGGAAGAGTTAAGAAAAAAAAGAGTAGTTTTTGATAATAATATTGAAGTCGGCGCAATGATTGAAGTTCCCTCAGCAGCGCTTACTGCTGATATCCTGGCTCGCGAAGTTAACTTTTTTAGTATTGGTACAAATGATTTAATTCAGTATTCCTTAGCAGTTGATCGCACCAATGAAAAGGTAGCTTATCTATACGAACCCGCGCATCCCGCAGTCTTAAGAATGATTAAAAATATAATTGATACAGCGCATAATGCAGGAATATGGGTGGGTATATGCGGCGAAATGGCGGGTGAGGCGAATATGGTCTTGATACTTTTAGGTCTGGGTTTAGACGAATTTAGCGTACCACCATTGGCGATTCCAGAAGTAAAATATATTATTCGCTTGGTTACTCTAAAGCAAACCCAGGAAATTGCCTCTGAGGCACTCAGATTATCTACGGGAAAGGAAATCGAGGAATTTAGTCAGGCAAAGTTGAGGGAGATTTTAGGGTGAGACAGAGTTTTAATATCCAGAATATGAAGAAGTTGGATAAATCTAACATGCTGGATTTGTTGTTAGATTTTCCCCTGCAATGCAGGGCTGCTCTTGAGATAGCAAAATATACCACTATAACATTCCAGCAACGAAATTTCACAAAAATTTTATTTGCCGGGCTGGGTGGTTCAGCAATTGGTGCGGATTTAGTCAGGTCATATTTATATTCTGAAAGTAACATTCCTATTACTGTTTGCCGGGAATATGAATTGCCGGCTTATGTGGATACTGCAACACTTGTATTCATTTCGAGTTATTCGGGTAACACTGAGGAGACTTTAAGTGCCTACAGCCAAGCAAAAAAAAGAGCTGCCCAGATAATTGCCATATCCTCAGGAGGGACTTTAAAAGAATACGCGCAAAAAGATAAAATTACTTTTATTGAAATACCCCAGGGTCTTCCACCCCGCTGTGCCCTAGGATATTTAAGTATTATACCTTTGGCGATATTGGCTAAAATTGGCTTCATCAAAGATATTAGCCTAGCCGTAAATGAGATGATCAAAGTACTGGAGGATTTAAAGGATAAGAGTCTTAATCCTCGCATTGGGCAAAAGGACAATATTAGTAAATTAGTTGCCACTAAACTATTTAACAAATTTACAGTTATTTACTCAGCATCTATTCATTTTGACGTCTGTGCCATGCGTCTTAGAGGACAACTTAACGAGAATTCAAAGGCCCTAGCCTTAAGCCACGTATTTCCTGAAATGAACCATAATGAGATTGTGGGTTGGCAGAATCCTAAAAAACTATTCAAGAATTTTGTGGTATTAATACTTAAGGACAAAGGTATACATCCGCGTGTTGCCAAAAGAATGGATATTACCAGAGATATTTTAAAGAAAGAGGGCGTCGATGTTTTTGAGATATGGTCTAGAGGTGAGGGTCTATTAAGTAGAATCTTTTCTTTAATCTATATGGGTGACTTTATCTCCTATTATCTAGCCATACTCTATGGAATCGACCCAACTCCTGTAGACAGAGTTACGTATTTGAAAAACCAACTGGCTAAGGGATAAGTTAAAAAGTAAAAAATTCAAACAAAATCAGCAATGAAAGCACTGATATTAGCAGCAGGTTATGCTACCCGGCTTTATCCTTTGACTAAAGAATATCCCAAACCCCTTCTCAAGGTTGGGAAAAGACCCATAATCGATTATATTGTAGACAAGATAAACAGAATAGATGATATAAATGAAGTACTAGTGGTTACAAACAGCAAATTCTTTTATCGTTTTAGGCAATGGTTAAGGACGGTAAAAAGCAATAAGCATATAGACCTGATAGATGACTTAACTAAAAGTCATAGTGATAGACGTGGTGCAATTGGAGATATTAACTTTGCAATAGAAAAGGAACGCATAAGAGATGACCTATTGGTTATAGGAGGAGATAATCTGTTTGCCGATGATTTACTGGATTTTTTGTCTTTTGCAAAAGATAAAAGATCATTCCCTATAATAGGAGTGTACGATATTAAATATAGAAGCAAGGCAAGGAATTACGGTGTGGTTAAATTAGGGGCGGATAACAGAATTATTGAGTTTCAGGAAAAGCCAAAAAGCCCTAAATCAACGTTTGTGGCAATGTGTCTTTATTATTTCCCTAAAAGGAGCCTGCAGTTTATAAGGGACTATTTAAAAAATAAGATAAATAAACACGATGCCACAGGTTTTTACATCGAATGGTTAAGAAAAAAATTTTCAGTCTACGGATTTATATTCAGTGGCTGCTGGTATGATATAGGCAGTCACAGATTCTATGATGAAGCAAAAGAGGTATTTGTCGAACAATAAGGAGAATGCATATGGCGATGCGTAAACAATTTTTTACTTCTGAATCAGTAGGGGAGGGACATCCCGATAAGGTCTGCGACCAGATATCCGATGGAGTACTTGACGAAGTATTAAGACAGGACCCCAAAGGAAGGGTTGCTTGTGAAACTTATATAACCATGGGACTTGTGATTGTGGGTGGTGAAATTACTACCAGAGGTTATGTTGACATACATAATCTTACGCGTAATATACTAAGGGAGATAGGCTACACCCATCCTAAATATGGATTTGATTATCATACCTGCGCTATAATAAACACCATACATAATCAATCTCTTGATATCGCTCAAGGGGTGGATAAAGGCGGCGCGGGTGATCAAGGGATTATGGTGGGCTTTGCCTGTCGTGAGACCCCCGAGCTTATGCCTTTACCTATAATGCTTGCTCATAAATTAGTCCGACGGATGGCAGAGGTAAGAAGGCAAGGGATATTGAAATATTTGGGACCTGATTGTAAATCTCAGGTAACAGTAGAATATCAAGATGGTTATCCCAAAAGAATAGATTCTGTAGTTTTGGCCTGTCAACATAGCGAAGATATCTTAGATTCTACTAAAGAAAAGATTACCAAAAAGGCCAGACAGGAATTAATCGATGTGATTGCCAAGCCGGTATTAAAGGAATATATTGATAAAGAGACGAAATATTATGTTAATGAAACTGGTAAATTTGTCATTGGTGGTCCGCAGTCTGATACTGGCATGACGGGTAGAAAGATTATTGTTGATACTTATGGTGGAGTGGTTGCCCCAGGTGGTGGTGCCTTTTCTGGGAAAGACCCCACGAAGGTAGACCGCTCTGCTGCCTATATGGCACGCTACATTGCTAAAAATATTGTGGCTGCGGGCCTTGCGGATAAAATCCTAGTACAGATTGCTTATGTTATTGCGCGAGCAGAGCCTCTGGCTATAATGGTGGATACCTTTGGCAGAGGAAAACTTTCCGAAAACTCATTTATAAAACTTATTAGAGAAAATTTTGAATTGACGCCCCAAGGCATGATTAAAACATTGAATCTTTTACGTCCGATATATAGAAAGAGTGCCTGTTATGGACATTTTGGAAGAAGCGAACCAGAATTTACCTGGGAAAGTACGGATAAGGTAGCAACGTTAAAGAGACAAGCAGCCAGGTTATAGTTTAAAAGTTTAAAGGTTGAAAGGAGAACATGAGTTACGATATTAAAGATATAAAGCTAGCTAAAAAGGGCGCACTAAGGATTGAGTGGGCGAGGTATAATATGCCAATTTTGGCTCTAATTGGGCAGCGTTTTAGAAAAGAAAAGCCATTGAAAGGTATAAGGATTGCTGCTTGCTTACATGTTACGAGTGAAACCGCGGTTTTGATGGAGGTTCTAAAAGAGAGTGGTGCAATTATCGCACTGTGTGCCTCTAATCCTTTATCCACGCAGGATGATGTGGCAGCTTCATTAGCAAAACATCTTAAAATTTCGGTTTTTGCGAAAAAAAGCGAAGATACAAAGACTTATTATCAGCATATAAGATCGGCATTAACCCTAAAGCCAGACATTACAATGGACGATGGAGCGGATTTAGTAAGTACCATTCATAAAATGTGTCAAGTGTCAAGTGTCAAGTGTCAAGTGTTAGGCGGAACAGAGGAGACCACAACTGGCGTGATTAGATTAAGGGCTTTAGCACAGCAGGGAAAACTTCGTTATCCTATTATTGCTGTAAATGATGCCCAGACAAAATACTTATTTGATAATCGTTATGGCACAGGTCAATCTACTATCGACGGTATTATTCGTGCTACAAATAAACTATTAGCGGGTAGTAATTTTGTAATTTGTGGTTATGGTTGGTGTGGAAGAGGTGTGGCCATGCGCGCCAAAGGGATGGGAGCAAAAGTAATTGTTGCGGAGGTTTCGCCTTTGCGTGCCTTAGAAGCAACCATGGATGGCTATGAGGTAATACCGATAAAAGAAGCTGCTAAAATCGGTGACATTTTTGTAACTACTACCGGAAATACTAGTGTTATCCGGGGAGAACATTTTAAATTAATGAAAAACGGCGCAATTATAGCTAACTCCGGCCATTTCAATGTCGAGATAGATATTCCAGAATTAGAAAAACTAAGTAAAAGGAAAATTCGTATGCGTGATTCTGTGGATGAGTATATATTAAAAGATGGCCGAAAGATTTATTTATTAGGAGAGGGCCGGCTCGTAAATTTAGCAGCCGCTGAAGGTCATCCTGCACAGGTGATGGATATGAGTTTTGCCAATCAAGCCTTATCTGTAGAATATATTGTCAAGAACTATAAAAAATTAGAAAAAAAGGTTTATAAGGTTCCGCAAGATTTAGATAAAAAAATTGCCACGCTAAAATTAAAATCTATGGGAATTAAAATTGATACCTTAACTAGAGAACAGAAGAGATATTTAGCCAGTTGGGAGATGGGGACGTGATTAAGCGCATAGCAGTTTTAACCGCTGGCGGAGATGCCCCAGGAATGAATGCCGCCATCCGTTCAGTGGTGCGATATGGAATAAGCAAAAGATTAGAAGTGATGGGAGTATTTTGCGGCTGGTGGGGTTTGATTAATGAGGAATTAAAATTATTTGACCACCGTTCAGTTTCAGGAATTATTAACCAAGGTGGAACAATATTAAAAACTATGCGTTGCCCGGAATTTAAAACTGAAGAAGGCCAAAATAGGGCATTTAAAACGATAAAGAAACACTATATCGATGGTTTAATAGTAATTGGCGGTGATGGTAGCTTTCGAGGAGCGCACGAATTTTATAAAAAATATAAGGTTTCCTGCATTGGAATACCTGCATCAATAGACAATGATATCAATGGTATAGATGTAACCATTGGTACAGATACTGCAGTTAATACAGCATTAGCGGCCATTGATAATATCCGCGATACAGCAACTTCTATGGAAAGGATTTTTGTGGTAGAAGTGATGGGCAGGGAATCTGGCTACATTGCCCTGCAGGTTGCTTTGGCTGGCGGATGCGAAGATGTAATAATTCCTGAGAAAAAATTTGACCTTGAGGCAATGTGTCATGATATTGTAGAGGGAAATATAAAAGGAAAAATCAGCTGGATTATTGTGGTGGCTGAGGGTGCTGCCCCAGCAGGAGAGATTGCTCGACAAATAACAGAAATTACTGGTTTAGAAACCCGACCAGTTGTATTAGGCCATATTCAGAGAGGCGGCCGGCCCACTGCTTTTAGTCGAACTTTAGCTATAACTTTGGGTCAAAAAGCTGTGGATTGTTTATTAGAAGGAAAGATTGATAAAGCGGTGGGTTTAAGTGGAGGTAAGATTGTAGAGGTAGATTTAGAATACGCCCTAACTAAAAAAGAATTAGAGATAGATAAAATATACAATTTAATCAAAATTCTTACTTGAGGCGAGGAGTCTGATTATGGGAAGAAGACCACTTGATATTGAAATAGTGGCCAGAGATTTAATTATGAGTGATGATGTAGCAAGAAAAAGGGTATTGGCAAAAAGGATTTTTGATATCGCTTACAAAAACGGAATTTATCCTTCCAGTATCCATGAGTTTTATATGGCTAGGGGCAGAGGCGAATTCAGTGGCTTTACTGTTCCGGCCATAAATTTAAGAAGTATGACCTATGATTTAGCTAAAGCGATATTTCGCGTGGCCAAGAAGAATAATTCAGGTAGTTTTATTTTTGAGATTGCCAAATCCGAGATGGGTTATACAGGCCAGCCACCCATAGAATATTCAAGCGTAGTTCTGGCTGCAGCCATAAAAGAAGATTATAGAGGTCCTGTTTTTATCCAGGGAGATCATTTTCAGGCAAACGCCAAGAATTTTAAAGAAAATCCGGATAAAGAGATAGAAGGTTTACAGACTTTGATTAGCGACTCGATTAGTGCTGGATTTTATAATATCGATATCGATTCTTCTACTTTAGTAGATTTATCTAAACCTGATGTAAAAAAACAACAGAAGTCAAATTATGAAGTATGCGCTAAATTAACTCAGTTTATTCGTCGGATAGAACCCAGAGGCATCACAGTTTCTGTGGGAGGAGAAATTGGTGAAGTCGGGCATCAGAATTCAACTCCTGAAGATTTACACGCCTTTATGGCGGGTTTTAAAGAAAGATTACGTAAAGGTTTAATCGGAATAAGCAAGATTTCCGTACAGACTGGAACTTCTCATGGCGGAGTAGTCTTGCCTGATGGTTCGATTGCCCAGGTAAAATTGGATTTTGATACATTAAAGACGCTTTCTGAAATTGCAAGAATCAACTATGGTTTAGCCGGCGCAGTGCAGCATGGTGCATCGACTCTGCCGGCGCAGGCTTTTCATAAATTTCCAGAAGTAGAGACTGTGGAGGTGCATCTGGCTACGGAGTTTCAGAATATGATTTATGAAAGTAAGCATTTTCCCGTAGAATTAAGGACAAAAATCTATGATTGGCTAAAAGTCAATGCTGCCGATGAAAGAAAGGAAGGCGAGACTGAGGAGCAATTTATTTATAAGACGCGCAAGAAAGCCTTAGGTCCATTTAAGAAAGATATTATGGGATTACCTAAAGAAATGCGGGATGCCATTGCGAAAGAGATCGAAGATAAATTTGAATTTCTTTTTAAACAATTAAATGCGGTAAATAATAAGGAATTAGTGGATAAATTTGTAACCTTAAAAAGAGTCATCAGCCGCAAGCGCGAAGAAACACCCGGCGTGCAGCACGATACAGAAGGAGCGGATTAGTTTAAAAAGATAATTATGGCGTCGTTTATACGGTTAAAAATTTCAGTTTTTTTATTTATTTTATCACTTTTGTTTATAGGATGGATTCCGTTGAGCTATGCTGCGACATTATTCGAGGCTGCAAGAGATGGTCAGATAGACACAGTAAGAACATTACTGGATGAAGGCGAAAATTTAAATTTGAAATACGATGAATATGAAGGCCAAACTGCTTTGATGGCAGCAACATATAATGGATATAAAGAAATTGTAGAATTATTACTTTCTAGAGGTGCAGAAATAGACGAGAAAGATAATTGGAAGTTTACAGCCTTAATGATAGCGGCAAATAAGGGTTATAAAGAAATTGCAGAGTTATTACTTACTAAAGGTGCAAAAATTAATGCCATAAATCGTTTTGGCATAACAGCCTTAATGATAGCAGCAAATAAAGGTCAGAAGGATATTGTAGAGTTATTACTTGCTAATGATGCAGATATAAACATTAAAGATGGCTATGGCGATACAGCTCTCATGCACGCAGTAGAAAAAGGTCACAAAGAAATTGTTGCATTATTGTTAGACAAAGGTGCAGAGGTTAATGTAAGAGAGAAACTATATCATGAGACACCTTTAATGAAAGCAGAAAAGCATGGGTATAAAGATATCGTCGAATTATTAAAGAAGTCAGGCGCAAAAGAGTGAAGTACTTTTACTAAACAAAAGGAGAAAAAAGCATGCGTTCAGATAAAATCAAAAAGGGATTAGAACGTGTTCCACATCGGGCGCTTTTGCATGCGACAGGATTAAGTAGAAAAGATTTAAATCGGCCATTTATCGGCGTGGCTACTTCTTTTACAGATTTAATCCCCGGCCATATTGGGATGCGCGATTTAGAGCGCTTTATTGAGCGCGGGATTTGTTATGGGGGTGGAGTGCCTTTTTTCTTTGGCATCCCGGGTATCTGCGATGGCATCGCTATGGGGCATTTAGGTATGTGTTATCCTTTGGCCTCACGTGAGATTATTGCTGATGCTATTGAAACAATCTGTAACGCCCATCAGTTAGACGGGGTGGTGTGTCTGACCAACTGTGATAAAATTACACCTGGTATGCTTATGGGTGTGGCGCGCTTAAATATTCCGGCAATTATTGTCACTGCCGGGCCTATGCTATCCGGACGCTATAAGCAAAGGAAACTTGCTTTTGTGCATGATACCTTTGAGGCAGCAGCACAAGCCCGGAAAGGTAAAATTTCTTGGGAAGAAGTGAGGTGTTTAGAAATGGAGGCCTGCCCGGGAGCAGGTGCCTGCCAGGGTTTATATACTGCTAATACCATGGCCTGTATTACCGAAGCCTTAGGTATGTCGCTGGCGGGCTGTGCCACGAGTTTAGCAGTTTCTGCGAAAAAACGTCGGATTGCCCAAGCAAGCGGTGAGAAAATTGTGGAATTGGTGAAAAAAAATATTTTGCCACTTGATATTATCAATAAAAAATCTCTGGAGAATGCGATTGTAGTAGATATGGCCTTGGGCGGCTCAAGTAATACTGTTCTACATCTGATGGCAATCGCCCATGAGGCCGGGATGAAATTGGACCTTAAGACTTTTGATAAGATTAGTAAGACTACCCCACACATTACTAACCTCGAGCCTGCCGGTACGCATTTTATGGAGGATTTAGAATATGCCGGAGGAATTCCTGCGGTGCTTAAGAGGTTAAAGGATAAATTAAATAATGCTATGACCTTAAGCGGAAGGAGAATTTATGATATTGCTAAGGAAGCAGAAATTTTTGATAAGGAAGTAATCCGGCCATTTGGCCGTGCCTATCATCGACAGGGTGGGATTGCTGTCTTATTTGGTAATCTTGCACCGGACGGAGCAGTGGTTAAGCAGTCAGCCGTGGGCCCCCAGCTGAAATTTACCGGCCGTGCCCGCGTCTTTAATCGTGAAGAAGAAGCTATGCAGGCAATTTTAAGCCACAAAATTAAAAAAGGGGATTGTATAGTGATTCGCTATGAAGGCCCTTCTGGGGGGCCGGGTATGCGCGAGATGCTTGCGCCGACTTCAGCAATTATAGGTATGGGCCTGGGTGAGGATGTAGCATTGATTACTGACGGAAGATTTTCCGGAGGAACCAAAGGTCCCTGTATCGGGCACATTTCTCCTGAAGCCTCGGCTAGCGGACCGATTGCGATTTTAAAAGATGGTGATATAATCAGTATAGATATACCTAACAGGAAATTAGAGGTAAAATTAACTAAGGCTGAAATTCAGAAAAGATTTAAGAATTGGAAGCCCATTCCGCCTAAAATCAAAACAGGATATTTAGCGAGATATTCTAAATTAGTCAGTTCGGCGGATAAAGGAGCAATATTGTTATGAGGTTACCAGAGGTTACAAATGTTACTAGATGTTACCAGAGGTTACCTAAATTCTAGAAGTAACCTTTGTAACCTTTAGGAACTTCTGTAACCTTTGTAACATTAAAAGATATGACTGGTGCGCAAATATTAATTGAATGTCTGAAACGCGAAGGCGTGGAAGTGATGTTTGGCTATCCGGGCGGCGTGGTCTTACCTATATTTGATAGGCTTTACGATTCGGATATAAGATTTATTCTGACGCGTCACGAACAAGGCGCAGCTCACGCTGCTGATGGCTATGCGCGGGCAACAGGTAAGGTAGGGGTTTGTATTGCTACTTCTGGCCCTGGCGCAACTAATCTCACTACAGGAATTGCCAATGCCTATATGGATTCTATCCCTATCATTGCTTTTACCGGACAGGTCAAAACTACATTAATTGGTAATGATGCCTTTCAGGAAGCAGATGTTACAGGCGTAACTCGGCCAATAACTAAACACAATTATTTGGTAAAAGATACTAATGAATTAGCCAGAATTATCCGTGAGGCATTTCACATTGCCGCAACCGGCAGACCCGGTCCGGTTTTAATTGATATACCCGTAGATGTCCAGCAGAAGGATATTGAGTTTGTTTGGCCTGAAGAAGTCAATATTCGCGGTTATAAACCAACTTATTTTGGACATCCTGGACAGATTAAAAAAGCGGCGAAGCTTATCATGCAGTCAAAGAGACCAATTATCTACGCTGGCGGAGGAGTTATTTCTTCGGGAGCACACCATGAATTAAAAGACTTTGCCGAGAAAATTAAAGTACCTGTGACAATGACGCTTATGGGTTTGGGTGGGTTTCCAGGAACACATCAGCTTTCTTTGGGAATGCTGGGAATGCACGGAACTGCTTATGCCAACCACGCCACAATGGAATCAGATTTAATCATTGCAGTAGGTGCGCGTTTTGATGACCGCGTAACCGGAAGATTAGATGCTTTTGCGCCTTCCGCCAAGATTATTCACATCGATATCGATCCTGCTTCAATCAGTAAGAATGTCAAAGTAGATGTGCCTATAGTCGGTGATGCCAAGAATGTCTTAGGTCAATTATTAGAAGAAGTCGATAAGGTGCCAGATACTGAGGAATGGTTTAAGACTATTGAGGCCTGGAAGAAAAGACACCCTTTGACTTATAAAGACGAAGGTAAGATTAAACCCCAGTATGTTATCGAGCAGATTTATGAGGTGACAAAAGGAAATGCAATTATTACCACAGAGGTGGGCCAGAACCAGATGTGGTCTTGCCAGTGGTATAAATATGACTATCCGCGTACATTTATTTCTTCAGGCGGACTTGGCACAATGGGATTTGGTTTTCCGGCAGCAATGGGCGCTAAGATAGGTTGCCCTGACAAAATAGTTTTTGATATCGCGGGTGACGGCTCAATTCAGATGAACATACAAGAATTAGCCACCTGCGTAGCAAATAAAATCCACGTTAAGGTCGCGATATTAAATAATGGATTTCTGGGAATGGTCAGACAATGGCAAGAGTTATTCTATAAGAGACGCTATTCTTATACTACCCTTTATAATCCTGACTTTGTGAAATTAGCGCAAAGTTATGGAGCAGAGGGTATAGGTGTTACCAAAAAAGAAGAAGTGCGCCCGGCAATTGAAAAGGCGCTTTCTATAGATAATACAGTGTTTATTGATTTTCATATTGAGCCAGAGGAGAATGTTTATCCCATGGTACCAGCAGGTGAAGCAATTAACCGAATGATCGGAGGAATGGCATAATTAATGAGACATACGCTCTCTTTATTAGTAGAAAATAAACCGGGGGTTCTGGCGCGCATTGCAGGTTTATTCAGTGCGCGCGGATACAATATCGCTTCTTTAGCAGTTTCTGAGACCTTGGATCCCACTGTCTCTTATACGACTATGGTAGTTGAGGCAGAAGATGAAAGAGTCTTGGAACAGATAAAAAAACAACTGAATAAATTAATTGATGTCATTACTGTTACTGATTTTACTAAGAGAGAACATATAGATAGAGAGCTTATTTTGGTAAAGTTGAATTGTCCTTCTAAAGACAAAGCCAAGTTAGAGAATTTGTTAAATAAATTTGTAGCAAAATTAATCCAGCATAAGCTCGATACCGCTATTATTGAAGCAGTAGGTGATCAGGAACAGATTGGGCAGTTGTTTGAGGCCTTAAAACCATTCGGGATTAAAGAGTTAATAAGAACTGGTAGAATTGCCTTGACAGAAATAGGAGGATAAAATATGGCTAAGATTTATTATGACCAGGATGCAGATTTAAGTATTTTAAAGGATAAGACCATCGCAATTATAGGTTATGGTATACAGGGTCGCGGTCAGGCATTATGCTTGAGGGATTCAGGTTGCAGGGTAATAGTTTCAGAACTGGAAGGGACGCCTAATTTTGAACAGGCAAAAAAGGATGGTTTTATACCTGTTCCTGCAGCCGAGGCCGCCGGTGCCGCTGACATTATTCAGATTCTAACCCAGGATCATGTGCAGGCCAAGGTTTATAATGAGGCAATAAAACCAAATCTAAAGAAAGGCAAGGCGCTTTGCTTTTCCCACGGTTTTAATATCCGCTTTAAACAGATTAAGCCACCTAAGAATGTGGATGTATTTATGGTCGCGCCAAAAGGACCTGGAGCATTGGTCAGGCGGATGTACGAAGAAGGCAAGGGTGTACCTTCTTTAGTGGCAGTTTATCAGGATGCAAGCGGCGAAGCAAAACAGTTGGCTTTAGCTTATGCCAAGGCAATCGGCGCCACACGCGCCGGAGTAATTGAAACCACTTTTGCAGAAGAAACCGAAACCGATTTATTTGGGGAGCAGGCAGTACTTTGTGGTGGGGTTACAGAATTAATCAAAGCAGGATTTGACACTTTGGTGGAAGCAGGCTATCAACCCGAAATTGCTTATTTTGAGGTATTGCATGAACTAAAACTCATTACAGATTTAATTCAAGAAACTGGTATTTCTGGAATGCGTCGTCGGGTTTCTAATACTGCCTGTTACGGGGACTTAAGCCGCGGTCCGAAAATTATTACTGAGAAAACCCGCAAGACCATGAAAAAACTGCTTAAAGACATAAAGAATGGAAAATTTGCCCGAGAGTGGATTAAAGAGAATGAAGCAGGCCGGCCGAATTTTATCTCTTTATTGGAGCAGGGTGATAAACATTATATTGAAGAGGTTGGCAGAAAGTTGCGGGAAATGATGCCGTGGATGAAAAAATAGTTTAAAAGTTAACTATGGAAAAAATTATAATATTTGATACAACTTTACGGGATGGTGAGCAGGCGCCGGGTGGCTCGATGACTGCTCAGCAAAAATTAGAGCTTGCCTTTCAGCTTGAAAAGCTGGGCGTGGATATTATTGAAGCAGGTTTTCCTATTGCTTCACCAGGCGATTTTCAGGCAGTAAGTACGATTTCTAAGAATATTAAAAAAAGTATAATCTGTGGTTTGGCTAGGTGCCTTAAACAAGACATTGAAGCAGCGCATAATGCAGTAAAGTATGCCAAACATCCGCGTATGCATTTATTTTTGGCTACTTCCAAAATTCATCTCAAGTATAAATTTAGAAAGGCTGAGGATGAAATCCTAGAAATCGCCAAAAATTCTACCAAAATGGCGCGCAAACTCTGTGATGACATTGAATTTTCACCTGAAGATGCCACGCGCAGTGAACATGATTTCCTTTTTGAAGTTATTGAGACTGCAATAGATGAGGGAGCAACCACAATTAATATACCCGATACAGTTGGTTACAGTTATCCGCAGGAAATTTATTCCTTAATTACCGATATTAAAAATAATGTGCCGAACATAAATAAAGCAGTTATTGCTATTCACTGTCACGATGATTTAGGAATGGCAGTAGCAAATTCTCTTTCTGCGGTCTTAGCCGGTGTCCGGCAGGTTCACTGTACTATTAATGGCATAGGTGAACGCGCAGGTAACGCATCTTTAGAAGAAGTGATTATGGCCATAAAAACCCGCAGGGATGTTTTTGGAGAGTTTTATACCCAAATTAATACCAAGGAATTATACCGCACCTCAAGGCTAGTCAGTAGTATCACTGATTTTGTTGTTCCTTTGAATAAAGCCATTGTAGGTAAAAATGCCTTTCGTCATGAAGCAGGAATTCATCAGGACGCTGTCCTTAAAAAGAGGATAACCTATGAGATAATGGATCCCCGTGATGTAGGGGTAGCGGAAAGCCAGCTGGTTTTAGGCAAACATTCTGGCCGCCATGCTTTTAGAGAGCGCTTAAAATCAATGGGTCTGGTTTTAAATGAAGAACAGCTAAATCACGCTTTCATGCGTTTTAAAGAAGTTGCGGATAAAAAGAAGGTTATCTTTGACGATGACCTGAGAATAATTGTTGAGGATGAGCTCAGAGAAATTGCGCCTATTTGGAAACTGAACAGTTTTGAAGTGCATTCTGGAACTCAAGTAAAACCTAAAGCAACAGTTATCTTAAACAAAAAGAAAAGAACATTCACCGGTACATCATCTGGTGATGGCCCAGTGGATGCTTGTTTTAAGGCAATTGATAATATTACTGGCAAGAAGGCAAAATTAGAAGATTTCCGGCTAGAAGCAGTAACTTCAGGCAAGGATGCCATTGGTCAAGTAAGTCTACAGCTAAAAGTAAAAGATAGAAGCGCCGGTGGACGTGGCTCAAGCACAGATATAATAGAGGCAGCCATAAGGGCATATTTGGATGCAATTAATAAGCTGGAAGCCAGGTAGATGACCTCACCCAGAAAAATCTACGGTTTAATTGGTTATCCTGTCAAACATAGCTTCTCACCTTTAATGCACAATGCAGCCTTTCGCAGTCTTAAAATAAACGCCGAATATAAACTTTTTGAGAAGAAACCAGAAGAGCTAGATGATTTTTTAAAATCTCTTTCTGAACAGAATATCCATGGCTTAAATGTCACTATACCTTATAAAGAAGTAGTCTTAAAGTATCTACGATGGAAATCGCCAGAAGTAAGATTTACTGGTGCTGCAAATACAATAGTAGTTAAAGATAAAAATTTTCTTGAAGGATGGAACACAGATGGGATAGGTTTTCATAGACACTTGACCAAAGATTTAAAATTTAATATTTCCGGCAAGAATGTGATTATTATTGGTGCAGGTGGAGCAGCAAAAGCGATAGTAAATCAATTAGCAAGGAAAGAAGCAAAAAGTATAGTAATTTATGATATGGATAATGATAAGAGTTTAGAATTAGCAGATAAAATTAATAAAGAATTCCCTAAATGTAATGCTATATCTGTGAACTCTATTGAAGGATTTGATATAAAAAATACAGACCTACTTATTAATGCCACCCCCGTAGGGATGAAAAAACAGGACTCTTGTTTGATTACCCCGGATTCATTACATTCTGGGCTTTTGGTATATGATTTGGTATATAATCCTCCTGAGACTAAGTTGCTAAAATTTGCCAAACAGAAAGGCGCAAAGGCTTCTAATGGTCTAGGCATGCTTTTATATCAAGGGATGCGCTCTTTTGAGATTTGGACAGGTAGAAGAGCGCCTAAAACAGTAATGTTAAAAGCTCTGATGGAGGGATTAAAATGATAGGTAAAATAATTGCCTTTATTTTTGGTTCTATTGTGGGGAGTTTCTTAAATGTTTGTATATATCGTATGCCTTTGGGTAAATCTGTGGTCTGGCCGGGTTCGCATTGTCCTAAATGCGAAAAAAGAATTCCCTGGTACGACAATATCCCCTTTATAAGTTATATGCTCTTGAGAGGTAAATGTAGATTCTGCAGAGAAAGGATATCGCCTTTTTATTTAATTATTGAGTTATTAACCGCCATTATGTTTGTTATATTTTACAGCCACTATAGTTTGAATTACTATGATTTACTTTTTTATCTTATTTTTCTTTGTTGTTTGATTATTGCCGTCTTCGTGGATATAAGACACCGTATTATTCCCGATGAAGTGTCTATCGGTGGAATAATTTTGGGATTTCTCTTGACTGCAATAAGAGGTTTTAGTCTAGAGCCAATACATTTTGACCCAAAGCCTGTTTTAGATTCCCTTCTTGGTATTGTTATCGGAGGAGGGATTATTTGGTTGACCGGATTCCTCTTTGACCTTATCTATTTTAAACTTCTTAAAAGACCACCCATTCAAGGTGAAACTGAATCCATTGGTGGCGGAGACGTGAAGTTACTAGCCATGATTGGTGCTTTCTTAGGTTGGAAGAAGACATTACTTACATTTTTTCTCGCTCCTTTTCTTGGTGCCATAGTTGGTATAGTTAACTTGGTTGTAAAGAAAGACCACACTATCCCCTACGGTCCATTTTTGGCTTTATCAGCGCTTCTATCTTTATTCTGGGCAGATAAGATAATACCCCTGATTTTAATAATAAAATAACTGGATTCCTCACCTATATATAAGTAAGTTAAAACAGTTTTTCCATTCCAAAACAGAGTATAAATGTCGATTTTAAAGGGTTCGGAATTTTATATATCAAAACGCATTGGCCGAGCAATTATGGATTATGACATGCTTTGCGACGGTGATAAAATTGCGGTTGCAGTTTCAGGAGGAAAGGATAGCCTGACTTTGCTTAAGGTTTTAAATGACAGGCGTTCATTCGTGCCTATAAAATACGAAATTTTGGCAGTACATATTGATTTAGGTTATCCGCGTTCCTGTGCTAAAACTTTAGAAAAATATTTTAAAAAAATTAAGGTAAAATACCATATCGAAAAGGTAGATGCCTTAAGAAAAACTGACCCTAAAGATATCAATTGTTTCTGGTGTTCCTGGAATAGAAGAAAGGCACTCTTTACTGTAGCCAAGCGTTTTGGTTGTACAAAAGTGGCCTTAGGTCATCATAAGGATGATATTGCGCAAACTATCTTGCTGAATTTATTTTTCCATGGCGAAGTGTCTAGTATGTTACCCCGACAGAAACTGTTTAAAGGAAAGATTGTCATTATAAGACCCCTGGCTTATGTTGAAGAGGATATGATTAGGCGCTTTGCCAGAGAGGAAAAATTGCTACATCAAGAGTGCGTTTGTGCGAATTCTATCACATCCAGGCGCACCATAATCACAGATATTATCCGCCGCATAAAGAAGATCTGTCCAGAGGTAAAGACAAACATATTTAAAAGTGTAGAGAGGATAAAAAAAGATTATTTGCTTTAAGAAGAACGGTAAAAGTGATATACTTTATCAATAAGCAGTATTTAGTGATCAGTAGATACTGAAAAGTAGGTAAGAGGGGTAGAAAAGTGGTTTGGTTAATAGGTGCATTATTTTTAATTTTGGTAGTTGTCCTTATAGGAATTATTTTAAGGATTTCCTCCCAGGTCAACGAGCGCCTCAATCAGATGAGCCAGTCCCTCCAGGAAGCAAATAAAATTATCGGTCAAAATCTTAGTAGTGCGACAGGTGTATTTGGTAACGTAGAAGAGCAGTTAGGTAAACTGGAGGCAACTAATATTCAGATACTGGAAGTAAGTAAAAATATCTCCAACCTCCAGGAGCTTTTGCGCGTTCCAAAATTCAGAGGGCAGATGGGCGAGACATTGCTGGAAAGCCTCTTGGCAGAGGTTCTGCCACAGCAGTATTATCAGATGCAGTATGGTTTTAAAACCGGCGAGGCAGTGGATGCAGTGATAAAATTAGGAGAGCACCTCGTTCCCATAGATGCAAAGTTCAGTTTAGAGAATTTTCAGAAAATGATTGAGGTAAATGATGAACAGGCAAAAAATTCCTACCGCAGAAAATTCATCCAGGATATTAAATCTCGGGTTGATGAAATATCTTCAAAGTATATACTTCCTCAGGAAAATACTTACGATTTCGCCTTTATGTATATTCCGGCCGAGAACGTCTATTACGAAACCATAATCAAAGAAGACCTTTTTTCTTATTTTGCGGCAAAAAAAGTCATTCCGGTCTCCCCGAATACCTTTTATGCGTATTTACAGGTGATATGTCTGGGGCTACGTGGCTTAAAAATAGAAGAAAATGCAAAAATAATATTAAAAAACTTAAGTGCTTTATCAATTGAGTTAAATAAGTTCAAAGAGGATTTTGATACTTTGGGAGTCCACCTTTTAAATGCCAGTCATAAGTACGAAGATGGCCAAAGAAAACTCGAAAGATTTTCAGATAAATTGGTAAATATACAAGAGACTAAACAGATAGAAGCAAAATGAGAGGTGCATTATGGAACAATACAGAAAAAATCCAGGTACTGCAGCAGTTCTTTCATTTATCTTTAATGGTCTTGGTCAGCTCTACAATGGACAGATAATTAAGGGGCTGGTATTGATATTTTTCTCTGCAGTAAGCATCCTCGTTTTTATCATCGGCTCTGTCTTTATTGGCTTCTGTTTATTCGGCAAAGTGATATTCGTCAGTGAGTTATGGTTAGGTCTAATTTTAACAATCCTTAGTTTATTTTCCATCTGTATAATAGGTATA
>CAYOMI010000007.1:0-20965 GCA_964405005.1 uncultured Planctomycetales bacterium
CAGTATATAAGTTAATTTTACTTTCTGCTAATTCTTGATATTCTACATCTTTGGCTCCGTAAATCTCTGTGGCAATAATTTTAATCTTTTCTTTTATAGGGATATTTAAAGGATAAAGAAATTTAAATTTTTTAGCTAAACCAGCGGCTTCCATTACTGCTTTGGCTAAATCTATTCCTCCTTTTGAACCCTTTTGCCAGACTTCACTAATTTGGCAGGTATCTGCACCAAAATCAAGAGCTCTCTTTTTTACAAATTCGATTTCTTTATCCGTATCAGAATCAAATCTATTTATAGCAACCACTACTGGTATGCCAAAAATTTTTATATTCTCTATCTGTTTTTCCAAATTACATAATCCCTCTTCTATGGCAGGTATATTCTCCTTAACCAAACCCTTATCTAAAGGTTTACCTGCTACTACTTTAAATCTACCGCTGTGCGCCTTTAAGGCACGGATAGAACAAACTATTACTGCAGCATCAGGAACTAGTCCACTTACGCGGCATTTTATATCAAAAAATTTTTCTGCACCACAATCAGCGCCAAAGCCTGCTTCTGTAACTACAAAATCAGAAAAAGCCAAGGCAATTATATCTGCTATTATGGAACTGTTGCCATGGGCGATATTGGCAAATGGTCCCGCGTGCACAAAACAAGGGGTATTTTCAATGGTTTGAATAAGATTCGGCTTTATAGCATCTTTTAAGAGCACAGCCATAGAGCCAGCAACCTTTAAATCCTCAGTTGTAGCAGATTTGCCATCAAAGGTATCTGCTAAAATAATTCTACCCAAACGCTTTCTTAAATCCTTTAAGTCTCTACTCAATGCCAGAATCGCCATTATCTCTGAGGCAACGGTAATATCAAAACCAGAGTCTCGGGGAATTCCATCATCTTTTGTCCCTAATCCAATTTTGACATTCCTTAAAAAACGGTCACTTACATCTACTGCTCTTCGCCAGTAGATTTTATCAGGATTTATATTAAGTTTATTTCCTTTAAACACGGAATTATCCAAAAAAGCAGCTGCTAGGTTATGAGCAAGTCCTACCGCATGCACATCACCCGTAAAATGTAAATTAAAATCCTCCATCGGTAGCACTTGAGAATAACCACCACCTGCTGCACCTCCTTTTATACCAAATACTGGACCCAAAGAAGGTTGTCTTATACAGGTTGAGGTAAGTTTTCCTAATTTATTTAAAGCCATAGAAAGGCCAATGGTGGTTACGGTCTTGCCCTCGCCTAAAGGTGTAGGTGTAATAGCAGTAACTAAAATATATTTGCCCTGACGTTTATTTTTAATCTTTTCTAAAATACCCAGGTCAATCTTGGCAATATATTTTCCATAAGGAATTAGATAAATTTTATCTATCTTTAGTTTAGCAGCAATCTTTTCTATGGGTTCTTGTTTTGCCTTTTGGGCAATCTCTATATTAGATAACATATACAACCTCCCTTATATGTAAAACTCCCATCGAGTTCAAAGGCATTTTTAATCAAATCTACTTTAGGTCCTCTGTCCATATAGACTATTGATACCACATCAAATCTCGCTTTCTGCTCTAAAAGATTATTCTCTTTAAGGAATATCAGTGCTGCCTTAGAAATCTGTTTTTGTTTGGGTTTTAAAACAGCTTCGCAAGGTAGGCCAAATTTGTCAGAGTGCCTGGTCTTTACTTCTATGAATGCGATTGTATCTTTATCTTTAGCAATAATATCTATTTCACCTAACTTAGAGCGATAATTCTTTACCAGGATATTATAACCGTTTACTTTCAAAAAGCCAACTGCTAACTCCTCTCCAGATTTACCAAAATATAAATGTTGTTTAGACACTGCAGAAACTCATCCTGTGGATTAAAGAAGGACCAAATTTTTTTAAAGTTGTCTTGTGCGCTTTTGTAGGGTAACCCTTGTGTTTCAAGAATCCGTATCGCGGATATATTCTATCATATAAAGACATAATGCGATCTCGCATAACTTTGGCTAAAATAGAGGCAGAGGCAATACTCTTAGATTTAGAATCTCCTTTTATAATATTGGTGTGAGGAAAATTAATATCCAGTTTTACATTTCCATCTATTAAGATATGTATACATTTCTTCTTGCGGGGGTTCAATTTGTCTATTAATTCCTGAACTGCCTGTTTCATGGCCAGCCGCGTTGCTTGTTCTATATTAATACTATCGATTATCCTCTCATTTATTATTCCAAAACCAAATACTGATTTTCCGATTAATTCTTGAAAAGCTAATTCTCGGGCGTGGGGAGTTAATTTTTTGGAATCATCTATACGGTTTTTAAAACGTGTTGTCTTTAAAGTTGTAGCTGCCGCTACCACAGGACCAGCCAGAGGTCCTCGACCTGCCTCATCCACACCGATGATTAAATTAAAACCTTTCTTTTTTAGTTTACGCTCGTAGTAGAGCATTATTCTTTCTTAATCTCAATTTTCTCTTCCTGGCTCTCAATTTTTGTAGCGCGTTTCCCAACCTTGCTTCTTAAATAATAAAGTTTCGCCCTTTTTACTTTACCTGAGCGTATAACCTCAATACGCTCAATGCTTGATGAATATAAAGGAAACACACGTTCAATTCCTTCGCCGTAAGAGACCTTTCTTACAGTAAAACTTTCCCTTACGCCGCTTCCCTGCTTGGCAATTACTACTCCCTCAAAGGGATGTAATCGCACCTTATCCGGTCCCTCGGGAATTTTTACCAAAACTTTTACTGTATCTCCTACATTAAACTTGGGAATATCCCTTTTAATATACTCTGATTCAATCAATTTAATCTTTTCCATTCTTATCACTCCTCTTACAACTTAAAAGATCAGGCCTTCTTTCTTTTGTTCTTTTAAGGGCTTCTTTCTTTCTCCAGATTTGTATTTTTTTGTGGTCTCCTGATAAGAGGACACTAGGCACATACATCTCTCTAAATTTAGCGGGCCTTGTATATTGGGGATATTCTAATAGATTACCTTCAAATGATTCAAAATGCAAGGAATTTTTATCGCCCAATACACCTGGAATTAATCGCACGATAGCATCTACCAAAACCATCGCGGGCAATTCTCCACCTGTCAGAACATAATCACCAATAGAAATCTCTTCATCAACTAAATACTGCCTTACCCTCTCATCTACACCTTCGTAATGTCCGCAGATGAGAATAAGGTGTTTATATTTAGAGAGTCTTCTAGCGATTTTCTGGTTGAGTTTATTACCTTGAGGACACAGTAATATAGTCCTTGAGCTCGCAAGCTGGCGAGCTCTTAAGTTTCGCCTTATGGCCTCTACTGCCAGAAAAATTGGTTCCAGACGCATTATCATACCCGAGCCACCACCAAAAGGACGATCATCAACCTTTCTATGTTTATCTTGAGAATAATCACGCAGGTTATGGATGTAAATTTTTACCTTATCCTTTTGTTGTGCCCGCTTGATTATTGATTCATTCAAGACTGGTGTAAACATTTTGGGAAAGATGGTGACAATATCTATACGCATATCAGTTTTAGTGTTTATGGTTAATCATTAGAACAATAACTACTTAGGAATTCTTTTTTAAAATGATCGAACGAATCACTGCTAATCGCTTCTCTTATATTTTGCATAAGTTCTAAATAAAAATAAATATTATGAAGTGAAATCAATCTTGGCCCTAACATCTCTTGTGCATTAAATAAATGTCGTAGATACGCCCGGCTAAAATTCTTGCAGGTGTAACAGTTGCATTTCCTATCTAAGGGCCTTAAATCTTTAGCAAAGGGTGAATTTCTAATTATGAGCTTACCTTGGCTTGTAAAGGCACTTCCGTTTCTTCCGTAGCGAGTAGGCACGACACAATCAAACATGTCAACCCCTAATTCTATGGCCTCAATTACATCCTCGGGAGTCCCTATTCCCATAAGATACCGCGGTTTTTCTTTTGGCAGAAACCCTAAAACAAAATTCACAATATTATATCTTAAATTTTTAGGTTCGCCAACTGAAACTCCGCCAATGGCATAGCCGTCAAAACCTATATCAGTAAGTTGCTCTACGCATTCCTTGCGTAAGTCTTCGTATGTAGCGCCTTGGACTATGCCGAAGATTAACTGACGGTCAGCGTTTAGTTTTTTACTATACACTATTTTTGAACGTCTTGCCCAATCAGTCGTCCTTTTCATCGCAATCTCTGCATGGTCTTTAGCACAAGGATAATGCACACATTCATCAAGTGGCATAATAATATCTGAACCCAAATCCTTCTGAATCTGCATAACATCTTCGGCTGTCAAAAAATGCTTCACACCATCAATATGCGATTGAAATTCAACTCCTTCATCTCTTACTTTTCTTAACAGGGCTAAACTGAATATCTGATAACCACCGCTATCGGTAAGTATCGGTCCTTGCCAAGACATAAAGTTGTGTAACCCACCTATTTTTTTAATTACCTCTGTGCCTGGACGCAAGAAAAGATGATAGGCATTGGATAGAATAATTTGCGCACTGACATCTTTTAATTCTTGAGAAGATATCCCTTTTACTGTGCCTTGAGTTCCTACGGGCATAAAACAAGGGGTATCTACCTCGCCATGTGCGGTAACCAATTTTCCCCGCCGCGCTTTAGTATTCTTATCTTGATGAATTAATTCAAGCATTAAACTTATAACCTTTAAACTAGATAATCAACATCGCGTCGCCATAACTGTAGAATCTGTATTTTTTATCAATTGCTTCCTGATATGCCTTCTTAACCAACTTCTCTCCAGCAAAGGCACAAACCAAGATAAACAAGGTTGTGCGGGGAAGGTGAAAATTAGTTAAGAGGCAATCTATAAGTTTAAATTTAAAGCCAGGATAGATAAATAGGTCAGTGTCACCTTCTTTTTTACCTAAGGCGTAAGTTTCAAGTGTCCTTAAAGAAGTGGAGCCTATAGCGATAATTCTTGATTTATTTTTCTTGGCTTTTTCTATTTGTTTTATTGAATTTTCAGGAATCCTAAAATACTCTGGTTCCATCTTGTGTCTTATAACATCTTCGCATTTAACTGGTTGGAAGGTTCCTATCCCCACATGTAAGGTTATATAAGCAATATTAACTCCTAAATCTTTAATCTTTCTCAGCAATTCTTCCGTAAAATGTAGTCCTGCTGTCGGAGAAGCAATTGCACCTTCCTTCCTGGCATAAACTGTCTGATAATAAACATTATCCAGATCCTCTGCCTTTCTTTTTATATATGGTGGAAGGGGCATAACCCCAAATTCATAAATTCTGTCAGCATCATTCTTTTTAAAACTTATTTCATTTTTGCTACAGACTGTACCTCTTATGCCTTTGCCATTAAAAAATATCTCTTCGTTAATTTTCGTGCGACCTGGACTGATTAAGGCATCAAATGTTATGCTGTTTTTACGTCTAAGCAGCAAAACCTCGACTCTGCCGCCTGTGATTTTATTTCCTACCAACCTGCTGGGTAAAACCTTAGTGTCATTTAAAATAAGTAGGTCATCTTTCTTAAGATAATTTGTGATATCTTTAAAAACTCTATGTTCGATTATGGCTTTTGCACGGTTAAGCACTAGAAGTCGCGCATTATCCCTTTTAACTAAAGGATACTGCGCAATTAATTCCCTGGGCAAAAAATAATCAAAATCAGATAATTTTAACATTATTTACAAATTAAGAAGTTGTGTGGTAAGGAATTGTTTTTAAGGCTGGATATCCTTTATCTGTTTTATTATTCCTCCTGTAAGGTCATCATAAGAAAATATCACCACACCGTCAACTCCCAACTTTAAGACCTCTCGGTATTGTTCCCTAAAGCCGTCCGGATTATCCTTAAATAAAAATGCTCCTATCCCTATGAATACCTTTCCTTTCGCACGCTGACTAAGAGCATATTTTGTAATCTCTTTAAAAAACTGCTCATCGCGCGTATAATTCATAAGCACTACATAATCCACTATCCCGTCTTGCAGCCATCTTGGCCAGTCCTGAAAGGCACTTAAATAGGCTCGTTCTAAGCCAGGAATGACGGCGCACGATATAAAAAGCGATGGTGACTTTAACTTCGCATTCTCCGAAATACTTTTAACCAGATTATAAACCTGTTTCCTTTTCCAGTTATCCCAAAGTAATGATCCTTCTTCGCCTAAGTTGTTCTGAGGGTCTATACCTGTTTCTCTTTTGAAACGTTCGAGGTTATTTTGACCGTATCCATAGGTAAGTCCGAATTTATTAAAACGGCTTCCTGGTACATTAGGAACTATAGCTGGATAACGGATATAATCCAAATGTACTCCACTGAAGAGTGGATAATTTGTAATAATCTCATTAACTATCGATATTAGATAGTCTTGGACTCTCAAATCTCCCGGCTCAAGAAAAATATGGTTTTCTCTTAGGTAATAATTATCCAGTTCCTTATTGTCGCGGTTATTGGAAAATCTCAAATACTGATCGCGGGTTAAAACCGAAGTCCCAAACCTCTTAAGAATCTCGGCTTTGTCATTCTTGCCTAAACTCAAAAGGTTTAACCACGCAAATACTTTTATATTATGTTTTTTAGCTACCCTTAGTAAGAATTCTACAGTATCTAAGCCAGCTTGTTTTACTATTGCTTCATATTTAGACTTATCAGCAATCTTAGAATTATAGTAGGCATTACCCGATTGATAAAGTTGTAAGTAGATTTCATTTATTCCGGTTTTTTTACATAAGCTAATTAACCGCATAATACCTTGTTTTGAATATAAGGGTTTTCGGTTAGAAAAAACTGAGACCCACACACCCTTTTTTATAGCTTGCTGTTCGTGAGATTCTATAAAGACAAATGTGTCTAAAAATAGAAATATTGCAATAAAAAATAAAATAAATAAAGGTCTTTTTGACATTCTAGCGTTTTTTTAGAATATAAAATATAAGTGAAAGGATGATACTTACTAATACGGATGTGACAAGTGGAAAATAAAAAGTGAATTGCTTACGCTGAATCAATATATCACCGGGAAGTTTACCTAAATAGGGTATTTTATTAAAAAAAGTCAATAATAAACCGACCCCTATAAAGATTATCCCAAAAATAATCAGTATTTTTCCGACCTCTTGCATCGCTCTATCTGTGAATAAATACAACCGCAATAATTCTGGCAATATATGCCTTTGGCGTGTGCCTCTTCATGGGCCTTTCTAAATCCGGAGCGGAAATCCTCATAATAAAAATTTATTCCGAACCTATCTGCAATATCATCACCTATTTTTTTAATTAATTCCTGATCCTGATAGGGACTTACCAGTAGGGTTGTGGAAAAAAAATCAAATTCGTTCTCTTTAGCTACCTGTGCGGTTTTATTAAGCCGGAGGCGCCAACATATAGAGCATCTCTGCGGACTCTCTTCTTTGAGACTCACCTCCCTGAAGAACTCACAAGGATTGTATTCTGGGTAAGTAATATTGATATTACTTGAATTACTAAGCCCTATTAGTGCCTGTTTTCTCCTATTATATTCGGGGAGCGGATGGATGTTTGGATTATAGAAAAAACCGCTTACCTCAAAATCCTCTTCCTTTAAACGCTGTAACGGATAAATCAAACACGGTGCACAACAGGTATGTAACAATAACTTCATAAGCTAACTCTATCTACAGTCTTTTTCGGATATTTTTCCTTCTTTATCTCCTATAAAAATCTTATTTCCTGTAATTCCACATTCTGAAGGTACTGCCAATATTTCGTATCCAGTCTTATCGAATCTCAGAGAATAATTATACCCTTCTACCTCTTTATTGTTATAGGATTGCGATAAATAAGGTGGTTGGGCATCTAATAAATTTTTCTCATCAGAAGGATAACGTCCGTCGTTCACGGTTACATAAGCCCCTACACCTTTCGCTATTCTCTCCACTGTCTGCCTTGCTAAGGATTCATTTGCTAATAATTTGGTTTTTAAAAAAGTGGGAATAATAATGGTTGCTAAAAAAGCGATGATAAAAACCAAAGTGGCTAACACTATAATTACAATTAGCCAAACCGGTAAACCTTCGGCTTGAATTCGCTTTCCCTCCCTCAATTCAAATTCTCTCTCTAATGGCCACCGCCTAAAAGCCAATACCAACAACATGACAATATTTACCAAAGGCAATAGACA
The DNA here is from genome assembly GCA_964405005.1 of uncultured Planctomycetales bacterium. Classification (GTDB taxonomy): domain Bacteria; phylum Omnitrophota; class Gorgyraeia; order Gygaellales; family Profunditerraquicolaceae; genus CAYOMI01. The sequence continues at coordinate 8,144 of CAYOMI010000007.1, forward strand.
CAAAATTCCAAAGGCACCATAATATCCGGTTTTCCTAAAAATCCTCCACCATACCCATCCCATAAAAAAATAAAAGACTAAAATCATAATAAGCATTATTCCACTAAATATACCATTCATAAGATCTCCTCATTAATAAAGTTTTCTTAACCTAACGGTTTCTAAAAAGTTCTTCTTGTTTCTCTTTATTATATTTTAATCCGAAGTGCTCAAATGCCAGTCTTGTGGCTACTCTACCACGGGAAGTACGTTTTATATAGCCAGTCTTTAGAAGATGTGGCTCAACAGTATCTTCTATTGTGTCGACTTCCTCGTTAAGACTGGCGGCTAAGGATTCAACCCCCACTGGCCCGCCATTATAAGTATCAATTATCAGTTTTAGGACTTTGCGGTCCAATTCATCAAAACCTGCCTTATCAATACCTAAATCATCTAGAGCGCCTGTAGCAACATCAAGATTTATTTTGTTTATCCGAGAAACCTGGGCATAATCCCTGATTCTGCGTAACAACCTATTAGCAATGCGTGGTGTGCCGCGTGAGCGCTGGGCAATCTCATTAGCTGCTTCATCATCTATAACAATTCCCAGCGTCTTGGCGGAATGTTTAATAATTTTGGCTAGATCTGCAACCTTATAAAAATCCAAATTATAGAATATTCCAAACCTGTTCCTTAAAGGCGCGGCTAAGAGGCCGGATCTAGTTGTCGCACCTACCAGAGTAAATGGTTTAAGATTAAATTTTATGGTTTTGGCATAAGGCCCTTTATCAATCACAAAATCAATCTGAAAACTTTCCATAGCTGGATAGAGAAACTCTTCCACAACTTTAGAAAGTCGATGTATCTCATCAATAAAAAGGATATCGCCTTTATCCAGATTGGTTAATATGCCTATGAGATCTCCTGCGCGTTCAATTGCTGGGCCAGAGGTGGCAGTAATCTTAGTATTCATCTCATGGGCCAATATGTGTGCGAGGGAAGTTTTACCTAAGCCCGGAGGCCCAGAAAGAAGTATATGCTCTAGAGGCTCCTTCCTTTGCTTTGCCGCAGTTAAACAAATCTTTAAGTTTTCCACTATATCATTTTGACCTATAAACTCTGAAAGTCTTTTTGGACGTAAAGATATATTTAAAACGATGTCCTCTTCGGACTCCTGTTCGTTTGTAACTATCCTGGTAATCTGGGAAGCGTCTCTGTCTTGCGAGAGGGGATTTCCTTTAATTAGTTTCTGCCTTGCTTCTTCTTTCATAGGGTATAATGTTTTCTTTATTTCTTGTAATTTCTATCTCACCAAACATTTTTTTTTGTCTAGCCACAATCTCTTTTAAGCGAATCAATTCTAAAATAGCAAGAAAAACAACGATTATTTCCATTTTATTTTTACTCTTAGCAAATAGCTCAGAGATACTCACCGAAGACTGAACCAAAAGAAGATGTAAAATCTGGTGGACTTTTTCTTCAATGGTAAACTCATCTTTTACTACTTCGTAAAATAATTCTTTGGGGACTTCCTCTAGAGCACGAGAAAAAGCACTAATAAGGTCAAAAATACTGGCTTCAAAATAAACTTCACTATCAGAACTAAGTTCTTTATTAATTTCGGTTTTAGGCCGTCTAAATACCTCTTTCTGCTGAGCTTCTTTCTGCTCTAAGACACAAGCTATCTCTTTGAACTTCTCATATTCTAATAGACGCCTAATCAATTCAGCGCGAGGGTCTTCCTGCTCTTCCTCCACCTGTGTTTCTTCGGCAGGCAAAAGCATCTTGGATTTAATCTGCATCAAGGTAGCAGCCATAACTAAAAACTCGCCGGCGATATTTAAATCCAGAAGTTGCATAAGATTAAGATACGCCAGATACTGCTCAGTAACTTGAGCAATAGGTATATCATAAATATTAAGGTGGTCCTTCTTAACTAAATAAAGAAGTAAATCGAGTGGTCCTTCAAATATTCCTAATTTTATTTTATAACTCATATATTTATCTACTCCTATATACGCATTGCTTCCCTTGCCTCTTTCAGGGTTTTTGCAGCAATCGCAGAAGCCCTATGTTTACCCTCTATTAATATCTTCTGAATCCCAGTCTTATCTTTAAGTAGTTCCTGACGTCTTTTATGTAAGGGCTTTAATTTTTCAATCAAACCTAAAGCAAGTCTTTTCTTGCATTCGGTACAACCCAACTTAGCCTTTGTGCACCAGTCATAGACTTCATTTTTCATCGAAGGCGTAAATATAGAGTAATAAGAAAAGACATTACATATATTGGGATGACCCTTATCAGACAACTTAATCCTCTTAGGGTCAGTAAACATTTTGGAGATTTTCTCCTTAATAGTTTCTTCGGAATCAGAAAGGTTAATGGTGTTATCATAACTCTTACTCATCTTCCTGCCATCCAGCCCCAATAGGCGTGGCGTCTTAGTTAAAATGCTTTCAGGGTATGGAAATACTTCTTTTTTATATAAACTATTAAAGCGACGAGCAATCTCGCGGCTAAGTTCCAGATGGGGAAGCTGGTCTTCTCCCACCGGAACTCTATCTGCTTTATAGATCAGAATATCTGCTGCCTGTAATACCGGATACCCCAGGAAACCATAGGTATTCAAATTTCTGGTTTTTATTTCGCGCATCTGTTCTTTATAGGTAGGACATCTCTCTAGCCACCCTAAGGGAACCAGACATGAGAATATCATATATAAATCAAGATGCTGGCAAACTTGCGATTGAATAAATAACGTTGACTTATCAGGATCTATCCCCGCACTTAACCAATCTATCAGATTATCGAATATAAAATCAGAAAGGGGCGCTGTATTCTCATATTCACTCATTAATGCATGCCAATCCGCAATCATAAAGAAACAATCATACTCATCCTGCAGCTTTACCCAGTTATCTAAAGCACCAACTAAATGCCCTAAATGGAGCCTCCCCGTGGGACGCATCCCGCTTAATATTCTTCTTTTCATAGTTTTCTGGCTATCCTTTCAACTTCGTACGCCTCGATTATATCTCCTTCTTGAATATTTTCAAAACCTGCCAGCGCCATTCCGCACTCAAACCCTTCAACTACTTCTCTTACATCATCTTTAAAACGCTTTAAAGAAGACAACTTTCCTTCAAATATCTCTTGACCATTTCTTAACAAAGTAACATCAGAATTCCGATTAAACTTACCCTTACTAACAAAACAACCTGCAACGGTTCCTGCGCGGGATAATTTAAAGACCTTTTTTACCTCTGCGCGACCCAAAAAAACTTTTTTTAGTTTTGGCTCAAGCATACCTTCTAAAGCTTGCTTAATATCATTTGCCAATTCATAAATAATGTTGTAGATCTTTATATCGACTCCCTCTTTGCTGGCAATCTCTTTAGCCCGTTCATCTGCAGTAACATTGAACCCTAATATTAAAGCATTAGAAGCTACTGCCAAGATTGCATCCGAGGCATTTATACTACCTACACCCTCATGAATTATATCCAGTTTTATTTCCGAAACATTCAGTTTATTTAAAGTCTCTTCTATTGCCTCAAGTGAGCCTTGTACATCTGCTTTAATAATTAGTTTTAGCTCCTTAATTTTGCCTTCCTTAATCTGTGTATGTAAGTCTTCTAAATTAATTCTCTTAACCGTTTTTATCTGCTCCTGTCTCTCTTTTTCCTGGCGTCTAACTGCTAATTCTCTGGTTAACTTCTCATCCTCGATTACAAAAAATTGTTCTCCTGCAGCAGGTATACCAGATACACCTAAAACTTCTACAGGAAAGGAAGGAGGAGCAACATTTACGGATTGACCACGGTCATTAAACATCGCTCTTATTTTACCATAGTAAGGTCCCACAATTATATTGTCGTTGAGGCGCAAGGTCCCATTCTGAACAAGTAGTGTTGATACAGGACCTCTGCCTTTAGTCATCTTTGCTTCTATAACAATGCCTTTGGCTAATTTGTTAGGGTTGGCTTTTAATTCCAACATCTGGGATTCCAAAATTATCATTTCAAGTAGGTCATCTATACCCTCTCCTGTTTTTGCTGATACCGGTACAGTTATAGTCTTGCCACCCCAATCCTCAGAAGTAAGATTGTATTGCGAAAGTTGTTTTTTGACTCTATCAATATTGGCCTGGGGTTTATCAATTTTATTTATGGCCACAATTATAGAGACCCCCGCGGCTCGGGCATGGTCTATGGCCTCAATAGTTTGTGGCATAATTCCATCATCTGCGGCTATCACTAACACAACTATATCGGTGATACTGGCTCCACGTGCACGCATAGCAGTAAATGCCTCATGGCCCGGCGTATCCAAAAAAGTTATGTCGCCGGTGGATAAGCCTACTCGGTAGGCGCCAATATGCTGGGTAATGCCGCCGTGTTCGGATTCAGCGACCTTCGTTTTTCTTATCGCATCTAAAAGAGAGGTTTTGCCGTGATCCACGTGACCCATAAAAGTAACTATAGGGGAGCGTGGCTTTAACTTATCAGAAAGATCTTTTTCTACATGTATCTTTAGAGCTAGTTCCTCTTCGTCAGGCGCTTTCTTTATTTTAAAACCGAATTTTTCACAGACAACTGAGACAGCCTTTTCATCTAAGGAATGATTTATGCTGGCCATAATTTTCATGTCCAGCAGAATCTTAATCAGAACCGAGGGTTTCTCTTGTAATTTAATGGATAAATCCTTTACTGTTATCGGTAGTTTCAATTCTATTTCTTTGGGTTTAGGCACAGAAACAGGAGCCTTAACCTCTAGCTTCTCAACAACAGCTATATCGATGTCGGTCTTAAAAGGTTGTTCTTCTTTAATTATTGGTTTTGCTGGGAGAGAAATCTCGGCTACGGCTATCTTACGTTTTGGTCTAATTAACTTTACTGGCTTACGGCCAACAACGGGTTTGGTTTTCTTGACTGGCTTTCTTGGCTTTGCTGGTTTGGCTACTAATTTTCTGGCCTTAGCGGTTATTTTTTTCTTAGGAGTCCCTTTTTCTTTTTTTACTTTCGCTCTTACCATATTTCGCTCTAGAAGAATTATTACTTACCTATTAGTTTTTTGGTTTCTTCAATTAATTTCTCTGCCTTCTTCTGACCAATACCTTTTATTTTAATTAAACCCTGAATATCTGCCTTGAGAACATCCTCTAGCGTATTTAAATCGGCCTCTTTAAGACTGGCCAGAGTCTTCTCTCCTACGCCAGGTAGGCTTTCTAACAAAATTTTCTCTTCTTTGGCTTTTTTCTCTTTCTTTTCCTTCTGGGCTTTCTCAATCTTTTCACCTTTAACTTCCGCTGCAGGTAAACCTGCAGTGGCCTTGGTGCGTATATCTAATTCCCACCCGATAAGTCGACTGGCCAGCCTAACATTCTGGCCGTGTTTACCAATAGATAAAGACAGCTGGTCATCTTCTACAATTACTTCGGCCTTAAGATTCTCCTTGTCTAACTTTATCTCAGAGACCTCTGCAGGTGAAAGTGCGGCTTTTGTATATTCCCTGATATCGTCACTATAGCGTACAATATCAATCTTCTCTCCCTGCAGTTCATTAACGATATTTCTTACGCGATTACCGCGCATACCTACACAGGCACCCACAGAATCAACTTTATCATTTTTAGACCAGACAGCGATCTTTGTACGTTCACCTGGCTGGCGCGATATGGACTTAATCTCAACAATCCCTTCATAGATTTCAGGGACCTCCAACTCAAATAGTTTTTTAACTAAGTTAGGGTGGGTACGAGATAAAATAATTTGAGCCCCCTTGGTATCCTTTCTTACCTCTACGACATATGCGCGGATACGCTGGCCTTGCTTAAATTCTTCTTTGGGAGATTGCTCACGTTTCAAAAGAATCCCCTCGGCTTTACCTAAAAGGTCAACAATGACGTTGCCTTTATCAAAACGATATATTGTGCCACTTACAATCTCGCCTACTTTACCCTGAAACTCAGTAAACACAACTTCTTTCTCTGCTTCGCGTATCTTCTGTATAATCACCTGTCGAGCAGTCGAGGCAGCAATACGACCGAAATCTATAGAAGTGATTTCTTTTCCATTTCTAAATGCCTTAATGTCTCCGGTATTGCGATCGAGTTTTATTGTGACTTCTTCATCGGGTTTAAGATCGATTACTTTACGGGCAGCAGTGGCAAGCGCACTCTCTACCGCCTCAATTAAAATCTCCTTCTTAATACCTTTTTCTCTTTCTAATTGTTCTATTATAGCTAATAATTCCTGACTCATAACCTGACTCTCTTAAATATTATCTAATTATTTGCTTTGCCCTGTTAATATTAAGGAGAGGTATCTCGACAACCGCTCCTTCGATATCAACATTTACTGAATCATCTGTTACTTGCGTTATTATTCCCTCTAATTCAACTTTGCCTTTGACAGATTGAGAAAGAAAAAATCTTACCCTTCTGTTTATACAGCGGGAAAAATCACTTTTTGTTTTTAATGTTCTATCCAGGCCAGGAGAAGAGACCTCTAAAATATACTTCTGGCCCATAATATCTTTCTCATCCAAAATTTTACTTATTCCATTATTAAGGTCCGCGCACTCATCTAGACTTATGCCTCCTTGGGGTTTATCTACTAAAATTCTCAAAAACAAATCTTTGCCTTCGTATCTATAGATAAGATCCACTAAATCTAGATGTTGGATTTTTAAATAATTACCAATAATTTCTACTAATTCGCTTAAAACTTGCTGTCTATCCATTTATAATCTTATTTATCTCCTTCAAGATTTTTGCTCTCGGCTTAATGATTTTTTTATGATTACGCCGGATTTTTAATTCTACAGCATTATTCTTTAAGGCTTCCTGACCAATAATAACCTGGAGTGTAATGCCTATTAAATCAGCATCTTTAAATTTAACCCCTGCACGTTCATCGCGGTCGTCAAGAAGTATCTGGATACCTGACTGCTGCAGCTGATTGTAAAGATCCAGTGTTATCTTCATAATATCTTTGTCATTAACATCTAATGGCAGGAGAATGACCTTATAAGGGCTAATTTCAATCGGCCAAATAATACCGTTTTTGTCATGATTCTGCTCAATAATTGCAGAAATTAACCTCGATACACCTATACCATAACAACCCATAATGATAGGTTTAAGTTTTCCTCTCTGATCAAGAAAATGTGCACCTAAGACAGAACTGTACTTAGTCCCCAATTTAAAAATATGACCCACCTCAATAGCATTAATTCTTTTCAGTTGTATGTGGCATTTAGGACAAGATTCATCCTGGCCCTCTTTATAAGTCTGGACTCTTTTGCATCTCTGGCAGAAAAGAACCATATCTTCACCATCCTTAGTAGGAGCCATGAATTCATGTGAGATATTTCCACCCATAACACCAGGATCGGCCTCAACCGTCAGAACTTCTAAACCACATCTTTTAAAAATTCTAAGATATGCCTCATGCATTGCTTTATAATTCTTATCTAATCCTGCTTCATCTCTATCAAAACTATAGGCATCTTTCATAATAAATTCACATGCCCTCACCAGACCAAAACGTGGACGGATTTCATCACGGAATTTTGTCTGTATCTGATACAGTATCAAGGGCAATTGTTTATAACTAGACACATGATTCTTAACCAAATCTGTAATAATCTCTTCGTGGGTTGGGCCTAAACAAATCTTTCTGCCTCTGCGGTCAATAAACCTTATCATCACTTCGCCGATATCTTTATCGCGACCTGACCTAATCCACAGCTCCAAGGGCTGCAAAGCAGGGAGCAATAATTCACTTGCGCCGCAGGAGTTCATTTCTTCACAGACAATTCCTTGAATATTATTCAATACCCTTAGCCCCAAAGGCAGATATGAATACATTCCTGCCATAAGCATACGCACAAGGCCGGCACGTAACATTAATTGATGACTAATAGACTCTGCCTCCTGGGGTATCTGTTTTAAAGTAGGTATAAACGTTTTTGACCAAAACATATCTTTTATTTATACAATTCCTTTAATAATAAATTTACGCATTTATCCGCAGCAACCTTTTTTACAGGTTTACCTTTCCTGAATATTAATCCCTCTTGGCTGCCAAAAGCAATGCCCATATCTGCCTCAGCTGCTTCACCCGGACCATTGACTACGCAGCCCATCACCGCCACCTTTGGCGGTGGAGTTGACAGTCGATAATGTCGAACAGTCGATAGTCGATTTTCTAAATTATTCACTATTTTTACTAAATCCACTTCGCATCTGCCGCAGGTAGGGCAACTGATAATCTGGGGACCAAAATTTCGCAAAGCCAAGGCTTCTAATATTGCCTTGGCTACCTTAACTTCCTGTTCAGATTTATCTGTAAGCGATACTCTTATTGTATCACCTACTCCGCTTAATAGCAACGAACCTATTGCAATGCTTGATTTTACTATACCAATATGCGCTGGACCGGTTGCGGTTACACCCAGATGCAATGGATAATCACAGAGAATGGAAATTTTGCGATACGCCTCTATAGTATCAAAAATGTCGGAGCCTTTTAAAGAAACCACAATATCGTAGAACTTAAAGCCCTCTAAAATTCTTATATAATCTAATGCACTCTTAACCATTTTATCTGCCAAAGATTTGATGCTTGATGCTTGATGCTTGATGCTTCTTAAAGATCCCGAATTCACCCCTACCCGAATAGGTATGGCTTTTTCCTTGGCAGCACTGACTATCTTATGAATTTCTTCCTTCTTATAAATATTCCCGGGATTTAATCTTATTTTATCTACACCGCTATCTATAGCCTCTAAAGCCAGACGCCAATCAAAATGGATGTCAGCAACTATAGGAATCTTTAATTTCTTTTTAATCTGCCTTAATACCTTGGCATCATTAATATCTTTTACTGCCAAACGCACAATTTCACAACCTATCTTTTCTAATTCTTTCAGCTGTCTAAGCGTGTTATCAATATCAGAAGTTTTTGTTTTGACCATTGATTGAATAACAATAGGATTATTCCCGCCTATATAGGTATTACCAATCTTTATGATTTTGGACTTACGTCTCTTTACTTTTATCATCTAACCAAAGCTTTGAGAATCCTATCTCCAAAAAATCTCATCAGATCATTATAGGTAATAATTATGGCTAATAGAATTATTGCCGTCATACCAACATTTGTAATAACCTTCTCTAGATTAAGACTTAAACCTTTACCCCTGATTTTCTCAAGCGCCAGTAATACAATATGGCCTCCGTCCAATACGGGAAACGGAAGCAGATTAAATATGGCCAAGCTTACATTCAACACTGCAATTAAATGAATTAATGCAATTATACCCAGGCTGGCTGCCTTAGAAGTTATATAGAATATCCCCAAGGGCCCGGTTACTGATTCCCGAAGTGATAATTTACCAATAATCATTTTCCCCAGCGCCTTATAGGTCAATGCTGTTAATCCCCATGTTTTATCCACGGCCAACAAAAATGACTTTAAAAAACCGTGCCTTACTTTCACGAATTCTTCGCTAGCTATTATACCTAATAAACCAACACTGTGTTTTTGTCCCAGTGGGTCATTTATCTCTTTCTCCTTAACATTAACTTCTATCGTATACTCCTGGTCACCCCTAAGGAGAGAAAGCTTAACCACGCTTGCTTCCTTCTTAGACTGAATGATTTTTTGTAAGTCCTCCCAGAATTCTACCCTTTTGTCATCTACAGCAACAATCCTATCGCCAATCTCTACTCCTGCGTCTTTTGCTCCCAAACCATCAATTAAACCGCCGACCTTAGTGGTAAGCGTAGGGTAACCTACAAAGAATATGAACCAGAAACATAATAATCCCAATATATAGTTTAATAAAGGTCCGCAGAATATTATCCAGAAACGCTCACCCACTCTTTTGGAAAGATACTCAAAACTCTTGCCTTTATATTCCTCCAGAGTATCTCCGGCAAGCTTCACATAACCTCCCAGTGGTACTGCACTAACACTGTACTCAGTATCATTTTTATTTTTAGTAAATAATGGCGATCCAAACCCCAGGGAAAACTTTTCCACCTTTACACCCATTCTTTTGGCAGCAATAAAATGGCCAAACTCATGGACAATAACCAAAAGACCTAGGACAAATAGGAAAATTATAAAACCAATCATCTGTTTTAGTCTAGTTTAAACTATCAATAATACTGTGTGCCTGTTCCCTCGCCCAGACATCTGCCTCTAAAATATCCTTCAAACTTGGTGTCCTTTTATTATGGTGCCTCCCAAGGACTGCCTCAATAACCTTTGGTATGGCAAGAAATCTGAGTCTGCCTTCGAGAAATGCCGTTACGCTTGCTTCATTAGCTGCATTTAAAACACAAGGAGCAGTTCCTCTGTCCCTGGCAGCCTGATAGGCTAAACCTAAACAGGGAAATCTCCTTAAATCCGGCTCTTCAAAATGAAACTCTCCCAATTTGCAAAAATCTACGCTTGAGACATTAGTAGGCAATCTTTCTGGATAAGAGAGAGCGTATTGTATAGGAATGCGCATATCGGTAGTTGATAATTGTGCCATAATCACTCCATCTATAAATTCAACCATAGAATGAATTATTGCCTCGGGATGAATAATAACCTTGATTTTATCCACATCTATATTAAATAAAAACATCGTCTCCAAAACTTCTAATCCCTTATTGATTAAGGTGGCGGAATCAACGCTAATTTTTTTACCCATCTTCCAGCGAGGATGTTTTAAAACCTTTTCTATGCTCACCTGCTGGAGTGCCTTCTGGGGCGTCTGTCTAAAAGGTCCCCCGGATGCTGTCAAATAGACATTTTTCAATTTGTCTGTGGTCTCTCCATCCAAACATTGCCATATTGCTGATTGTTCACTATCCACAGGAATAATTTTTACCCTGTTGCGTCTGGCCTTATCCATAATAATATTACCAGCCATTACCAGCGCTTCTTTATTGGCCAAAGCCACATTCCTCTTAATATTTATTTCTGCTAATAAGGGCAAGAGCGCACTCGAGCCGCTAATCGCCAGTAATATTTTGTCTATTCTATTATCCGTTACTAACTCTTCAAGGCCATCAACGCCCGTATATAACTTTATTTTTCTATTTTTTAACCTTGACTTTAACTTATTTGCGGCATTTTTGTCATTAACGCAAACAAGAGCCGGATGAAAATCTTTTATCTGCTGGCTCAAAATTTCTATATTAGAGTTGGTACTTAAGGCTATAACTTGGAATTTATCAGGAAAATCCCTGATTACACTTAAGGCATTCTTTCCTATCGAACCTGTTGAACCCAGTATTGCTATGCGTCTCATCCTAAAAATGTACTTATATAAAAATAGAATGCAGGCGCCGTAAAAAAAAGACTATCCATTATGTCTAAAAATCCGCCCATTCCCGGAATCAAATTGCTTGCATCCTTGACCTGACAGTCACGCTTCATCAGGGACTCAGATAAATCTCCCAACTGAGCTAAAACTCCAAAAACAATACCTATTAATATAAGGTGTGTATAGGCTAAATTCAAAAATGGCTTGCTTACCAATGCTCCCAGTATACTAAATATAAGTCCACCTAGCGCACCCTCAACTGACTTTTTCGGACTTATATGCGGTATCAATGGAGTTCTGCCAAAACGCACTCCGATTAGATAAGCTCCGATATCGCCTAGTTTTGTAATTAATAATATTGCTGCTAAGAAGTTTAGTCCTTGTGGAAGGTATCTTATCTTGATTAAAAAACTAAAGCACCAAGAGACATAAAGTATGCCAAATATGGTCGTAGAAATCCCCACGATTACACCCGAACTTTCCCGGCGCCTGAATTGCATAACAATTAGAAATAAAAGTGCCAAGACAATAAACAGCAGCTCCCAACCCTTGGTAGGTTCAAAGCGGAAGACTATCGAGAGAGGAGCTACTATTCCCATACAAATACCAAAGTACTTATATATACTTATTCCTTTCTTTTCAAGCATTGTATAAAACTCATAAAGACCGATGGCGATGAAAGCAGTTACTACCAAGCCACAAATCCAATCCACAAGCATGGCTAAAATAACCAAGGAGATGAATATTATTGAACTCATTATTCTTCTACTTAGCATTTTATTGCCCCGAATCTACGCTCTCTCTTCTGATAAACCTCTATTGCTTTATATAAATCTTGACTTTTAAAATCCGGCCAATATTTTCTGGAAAAATAAAGTTCTGTATATGAGAGTTGCCAGAGCAAAAAATTACTTATGCGCATTTCTCCGCTGGTGCGGATTAAAAGATCGGGATCGGGCAGGCCTGCAGTATAAAGATACCTGCTAAATTGGTCCGTATCTAGATCGTCAATCTTTGCCTCAGTCTTTATAACAGCTCTACTAAATTTTTTTACTGCATCCACTATTTCCTGTCTTGCTCCGTAATTTAAAGCTAAAACCATAATCAGGCCGGTATTATCCTTGGTCTTATTCTCTGCCTCCCTCATCATGGTCAGTAGGGATTTCGGTATAGGATCGTTTCTACCTATAAATTTAATTCTAATATTATTCCTATCTAATTCCTTTATCTCTTTTTGTAAAAAATTCTTTAAGTAACGCATCAGTATATCTATCTCTTTTTTAGGCCTCTTCCAGTTCTCGGTAGAAAAGGCAAAGAAGGTAATTGCTTCAATGCCTAATCTTGCTGCAGCCCTGACAATTTCCCTTACCCTCTTGGTGCCTTCGCGATGGCCAGCTATGCGTGAGAGACCTCGCTCTTTTGCCCAGCGGCCATTACCATCCATTATAATAGCGATGTGTTTGGGAATATTATTCTTCTCAATCATTCTAGTAGTAAGTTGGAAGTTATGAG
>CAYOMI010000008.1:0-18684 GCA_964405005.1 uncultured Planctomycetales bacterium
AAATATATTAGAAGAAATAATTCTGGCCGGAGATAACAAGTCTGGTCAAGATAAAGATTGGTTATTGTTAACTGAAGCAGTGGCAGCAAGAAATCAAATTGGGTTAAGTAATAATGAGTATATAAAAAATAAATATCAGATGGACCTAGAGTGGTGTCCAGAAGATCAAGGCAGACGAGATTTGCATCTACATACCGTTTTATCAGATGGTGGGTTAGATATAGAGGATTTAATTAAAGAAGCAGTTAGAAATGTGGTTAAGATAATCGCTATAACCGACCACAATACATTATGTGGAGTAGAGAAAGCAATGGAATTAGGGAAGAAATATGGAGTTATCGTAATTCCTGCCTGTGAATTTTATTGTTATACAGAGGTGGATTCCGAAAGACATATTGGGATCATGGGAGATATTATAGGGTTATTTATTGATCCCCAAAATCCAGAACTTATAAAAATTATTGAAGATACTTCCAGGAAGTTTCAATTAGTCATTTATGTTCATACGAGAGAGATGTTAGATTATCTGGCACAGAGAGGAAAATTGGATGATGTTTTAGCTAATTGGCCACAGTATAAAGGATTGAGTCCCGCTGAGATTATTAACCAATTGCTTATAGAGCAGACCAGGTATTATCTTGAAGTCTACAGAAGAAATGGTCTAGAGGAGATGGTGAGGCGTATCGAAGATGGTTTGCCATTTAATAAACAAGACCTGATAGAGTTTAATGAACTTCTTGTAAGAATTTATAACTCAAATATACCATATACCTTAACCAAGCAGGAAGAACAACTGCTTGCCAGGATAATTCTGTTTCAAACCAGTGAGTCAGCCACCACTACTGCATTCTTCTGGATGAATACCCTGCAGGAATATATATCTCGTATTCAAGATCCTTCTAAACCCAAGGCCTTTTTCTGGGGTTGGGTGAATATCGCTAATCCCAACGTACCTTTAATTATTAGTAACCAGAAAAGATTGATTAAGTCAATTCACCGCGCAGGAGGTATAGCTATATTCTGTCATCCTCGTTGGTATCCTGAGGTAGTTTTACCTAACGGCAGGTGGCAAGGAGATGGTTTTGCAGTAATTGTAGAAAAGATTATAGAATTTTTCAGAAATGGTGGAGATGCGTTAGAAGTTTATACTCACTGGCTTAATCCAGAAAAAGACAAGAATTATCTTAAGGTAGCTAAAATAGAAGGTCTTTTAATTAGTTATGGAACCGATTCTCACTTTACACCTATGGATAAAGGTAGAATGGCTTTAGGATGCGATGATACCTTCTATATGCCTTATTCGGCAGTATTGCAGTTACAGAAAAGGGTCCAAGAGATTATTAGCGACTTTAGCAATGAGGAGAGAAGCGATAATATCGAAAAAGGTCATCCTACCTATGCTTTTGAAATAAAAGGTAGGCGTTTTATCATCGATGATATTCTTAAACGAGGTTGTATTGCCTTTGATTTTAATGGGACAATCTATGACACGAAGGAAAATAAGTTAGGAGAAGGTATCGCAGAAGGCCTGATTAATCTTTTGAATGCAGGGTTTAAAGTAATTATAAATACCTATAATAAGAGCGAAGATCTGCTTGGTCCTACAAGTAAATTGATAACCGAAGATGGACGATTTATTTTGGACTTAGTTGAAGAGCGTTATCGTTCCAACTTGATTATTTATGCAGATAATCTTACAAAGAAATATCGTTACGATAACACTAAGAAAAAAGTCATTGAAGTATTAGATTATCGTCAAGGATTCAAGTCAGATGAGACGAAGCAAAGGATTCAGACTAAAGTAGAAGAAACTATGAAGAAGCTTTTTGATAATAAAAATATAATTTTACCTTCCTATGAAATAATAGATAAAGATACCCAGATTCGTATTGATTTTAAATTAGACAAAGAATTAAGCATAGACAAAAAATTAAGCGAAGATGTAGGTAATAAGCTAACAGAGGCATTAAAAGGAGAAGATGTAGATGTTCATCCTGGTAGGACAGGTATCTATATTTTACCTAGTGGTATAGATAAATCTACACCGATGGCAGATGCTATTAAAACATTAGGATTATTACCAGAGTATGTCATATATATTGCCGATAGATTTATTCAGGGTAGCAATGAGGATAATGTAGTAGTAGAAAAGAATAAGGTAATAGGAATAAGCGTAGGAGAAAAGGATAGGGATAGATTAGTTGCGGGAGTCATAGATTATGGCAAGGGGGTTAAAGGAACAAAGGAGATTATTGAATTGGTTTTGGGATCGTGCGATATTGATAGAGATGGAATTTCTTTTGCCAGCCATCCCAATCCGATTACAGAAACTTTTGAGTTGGTGGGACAGGCTGCTTCCTGGGGTACAGTTAGAGGAGAAGCAGTAAAGGCAAGAAGCCCAGAAGATATTCCTACAGATAAAAGGACGCCTTATATATTAGTAATACCCGAGTTGAGTTTAAATGAGTGGAAAAGAGTTAATCTTGTAAGTATGTTTATGGAAGGAGTAAGAACCGGTATGGTTGGTTTAATTACCGCTACAGGGTCAGCCGGGAGTAATGTGGCAATAAATGCAAGAGAATATGGGATACCTTATCTCTGTGGTTTAGGTAAAGCCGCAGATTTAATAGAAACAGGAGATGAGGTAATTTTAGACGTGCATCCTTATTTAGGGCGAACAGTAGTTATTGTTAAGAAATTTACTCAAAAGAATAGAGAAGAGAAAGGCCATCCTGCTTATGCCTTTGCGAATATTCCTTCTGGAAGGTTCACCTTAAAACAATACTGCCAAAAGACAAGGGTTTTTTATTCAACAGCAAGAAGAGATTTTAACATCTTAGAAGAACTAGGCTTAGTGACTATCCACAGAGCCAGCGGTAGAAAGCCCAACGAGATTGAATGCACTGTCCCTGAAATTCTCAAACAAGCCATCCTTGAAATCCTTAACACCTACCGAGATAGAAGGGATTTACCCCGAGTTAAAAAAGAAATCTTAGAGATACAACAGAGATTGTTCTATCTTACAGAGACAAAATGCGGAATTACAACTGGATTACAAAAAGCCTGGGATAAAATAAAAACGCAATATCCGTCTTTTAACCGAGAATTGAAAAAAGCCATTAGAGCTTTAATTTCAGATTATTGTGCTAATAGTATTACTGCTATTTTAAAATATCATCGTTATAGAATTCAGCAAAAATTATCGGGTTCTTACAAAGGCAGAATAACAATAAGATTTTATTCTAAGGCAGACAATTTCATTGTGGAAATCGAAGACAATGGTATCGGCATTAAAGAAGAGGTAAGCAAAGGTTTATTTGAAAGACAGCGCTCTACAACTGAACCTTTAGTTTATCTGGGCGGAGAAGGTAAGAGTGCCTGGAAGAGGTTCAATAATCTTTTGGCGCTCTGTCCTGGCTTGGAACTAAAATTGATAAGTGTGAATGTAAAGAGCCAAAAGATAAATAAGCCCTATAAGGATGGGAAATGGAAATTGAATATTTCTACTTTAACTACACCTAAAGAAGCAGAGCAAAAGTATGGCAAGAATAGTATTCTAACCAATATTGAGGTAATAGATTTTGACCTCAATCAACCAGAACAATTCAGGGGCAACCACTACGAAGTCCTAAAGCAAAGATTAGAAGAACTCCAACAACTCTTTGGTCGGGCACCACCAAAATGGACACTAATCATCACCACTAACCTATCGCTTACCCAGGGTCAGGTTGCCTCCTGCGATATTCCTTCAAAAACTGTCTTTATCCATCTTTACTTCTTTGCACTCTCACAAACCAAGCAATTAGAAATCCTCTGCCATGAGCTCATCAGTCATATTGGGAGAGGCATCAGGGGCGAAACCAAAGCAATGCGGGATACAAATGAATTTTTGGGTTCCAGTCATACGAGAGGTTATCCCGCTAGTCTAAGGCTGACTAAAGAGGAGGAAAAATTACCTAAGCTTAAGATTAATATCAGAGGAGAAGAAGGGCATTATCGGTTGCCATATAAATTAAATGCAGATTATTCTTATATTGACCAATATCCAGTGTTTAGAGAATGGCTCCTGGAATTTCTAAATCAACAATGGCATTCACCGCCACTAAAAATTGGATTCTGTGCCCAGGCGGAAATTGCTACTTGTGATCTTTTAATTGACAGAGAAACGGTATGGTTCAGTTGGGCAATCTTGCGGTTAATTTCTCGCTTCCGAAATCAAGCCTCCGATTTCTTAATTTTCAAACAATTTTTAAGAACTGTCTTTTACCACGAATTTAAATCCCACCTTGAGAAAATCTTAGACGAATCCGAAGCCGGAAAGGATACATTCTGGTATCTTATCAAAACTAAAGGCCTATTTAAAGTTACAATCGAAATCTTAACTAATCCCCAAAAATACGGAATTTATCCTGAAGAAAGTTGGCTTAAGTGCCTAAAGAAAAATAAACGAAGATTAATTATAGGAAATGCAATTTTTCCTATAATGACGACTACAGGTATAGTTGCCCTTATAGTCGGCCTAGTTAAGAATATTGAAGGGCTTATAATCTTTGGCTGGGCAATGACTATAAACGGCATTTGGTATCTCGGAAGTGATTTACGTCAAACATTTAGAAATAAATTTATCGTTTTTATCGCCTTGACCGTTATCCTGGTTCCTTTTATTTTACTCAAAAAAGGAAGCGCTTTCTTGAGAGAGATATTTAATCGTAAAGTTAAAGTAAAAGAAGAACTTTTTGGAGAATATTATAAAGAATTTCAAGTTGATATATACCATAGTATTACCGTTATTACTTTACTAGGAGGAATATTTACCTTTCTAACAGTGTTGTTTGGCCACCATACCTTGTTTGCAGTCCTTTTCGCTACTTCATTAGTCATAATGTTAGGGAAAGATAACAATAAATTTCCTCCCACAGAGAAGAGGAAGGAAACTGACCAAAGAGATCCCAGATGTGAACAGTCCAAAACCTCAAGGTTACACGAGCTCTTCCGCGGAAAGAAAGAATCTTTATGCCGGCGAAATACTCCCCTTGATGATCCGGTTGAGCCTACAGAAGAGAGTAACAGAGAGGAGGCGGTTAGAGCAGTAAGGAAAGTCTGGGAATACATTAAGACAGATATTGAAGCCTCGGATCCACTGGTTGCCCAGAAGTCCAAACCTTTCTTATCCCGTCTTTATCATGCCATAGAAAGGACGATGGTTAGTCTTGAAAAGAAAGTTTTAAGTGGCGAGATTGATCCATTTGTAAAATTAAAGTTAATGAAATATAACCCAACAGGCGAAGATGCGCAAGTGCATGAGGTTAGCCGGGAAATAAAAGTCGGATTCTTACCCATTGCCGCTAATCCATTGAACTGGGGCCATATTCTGATTGCCTTAATGGGGATGAATGCCTTGAATTTGGACTTTGTAGTTTATCGCGTGCAGGGTGAGATTCGTTATAAAGACCTGCCTGAGTCTGACCGCGTTCCGGTAAAGGACCGGCATCAGATCACTCAAGAGGTGGTAAAGGGGTTATATCCTTTAATAAAGTACACGGATTTAGGCAGTGAGCCGAATAACGATATAGAAGGCTTTGAAGAGATGTATCGCTTCTTGGAACTTAACTCTGATAGGCGGATTCATATTTATTATTTCATCGGCGTAGAAAATAAAGAGCGAGTATTAAAATACGCCAAGCAGCAGCTTGGGTTAGCTTCCTGCTACAGAATTCCGGAATATCAAAAGATAAGCGTGGCCTGGATACAGAGAGGCAAGTACGGCGCTAGCATTACCTTAGATGAATTAAAGGACATTTATAAAGAAACAAGTAAGTCCTTAGGTGGCAAAGAAAAAATAGATTTAGTTTTAGTTAAGGACCCGGATATAGATCTAAATGTTACTTCTACCTATTATCGTAACAGCCATGACCCAGCAATTGTGCCCTTGGTTGTGGATAAGCATGCTAAGGCACACGGCTTTTATGGGCATCCTCCCATTGACCCGCGCACCGGTAAGCCTTATGAATTCTCAGAAGAGCAGCAATTTAGGAATAAACTGCGCCCGATTGCCGAAGGTATAGCTAATCAGGCAGTAAGATTAGCCGAAAGAGAAGGAGAAGATGCGACCATTGTCGTGGGTATTGACGGTGCTTCGGGTTCAGGTAAGACCACGATTGCTGAAGAGGTGGTTAAGTTCTTAGGCTTACGTGCTTATGAATATTTGATTATACCTTTAGATATCTTCTTAAAAGAAAAGCTCCTGCGGGGGGCAATGGAAAAGTTAATTTTAAGAGAACCCTTAGCTAAAGAAGAACAAGATATTTTAGGAGAGTTAGCGAATAAAATTAAACCCGGAATCCATCGCGATGAAGAAATATTCTTTTGGGACCAGAAAGAAACATTAAGAATATTCCAAGAAATTAATGCCTTTATAAATTCAGGGCAAGAAACCCATACCTTGAAGGTGATTGGCGGTTACCACCGGCCAACCCAGAGAAGAAAAGATTATAACTTCCAGTTAAAGAAAGGTATGGTAATAATTGTGGAAGGAAAATATGCCTTCCGTGAAGAACTTCAAAAATATTATCATCTGCGTTACCGGCTTAATGATAATCCGGATAGAACCAAGGCAAAATTTGAGATGCGCACGCGAAGTTTGAGCCCTAATACGGCTGACCGACAGGTTGCCTTCTACGACATTGGTTTAATGCCAAGTTGGGAATGCTATGTTGCCAGAACACAAAATTACCCGGATTACCTGATTGAAATTTCTACCGATGACTGGAAGTTAATCGAGAGAAAGCGATTTCCTGAATCCGAAGAATGGCTTAATAAGATAAAGAGTAAAAAAATAAAGGATGAGATTATCTTGAGATTGGCAGAGTCAAAATCATACGTTGACAGTATCCAAGAAAAAGCAAAGGTAGCGGTAGTATTTGCTGTGCATAATGTCTGTAAAATCAAGATGATGACTAAAGAAGAACATCCGAATGGCGAGGATGCCCTAAGAGTAAAAATTCAGCAGTTACAGGATTTGTTTGGAGGTAATTCTAATTTAGATTGGCAGTTAATTATTGTGGATGACGGAAGCGCAGATTATCAATCTGGTAAATTTGCAGAGGAGATATTAAAGAAAGATTATCCTGATTTATATAATTCTGGGAAAGTTCAGGTTAAATATCTACAGAGGGCAATCGAAGAAAATTTGAAGAAGCCGATTTTTGAGCAAGAGCCAGTTTTAGCCGGGATGCATTCTGATAATGACAGCCGTAAGGGCGGCTCTATTGTTTACGGAATGAGCGAGGCAGTGAAGCAGGGAGCAGATTATGTAATCTATACTGATTCTGATCTGTCCAGCCACCTTGGCTTAATAGGTACGATATTGAAATATCTGCGCCAAGATTATGGCGTAGCCATGGGCTCGCGGGCAATGCAGGATTCCATTGTCCTCAACAGGCCCTTACAGCGGATGTTGCAGTCTTGGCAGGATACAATTATCTTTAATTGGTTGGCAATCCGGCCGTATCTGCCTTGGATTAAGGAACTGCGCGACACCCAGAATGGCTTTAAGGGATTTAGAAGAGATGTGCTTTTAAAGATTCTACCATTCTCTTGCGAAAAAGGTCTTATTTTTGATGCAGAATTATTACTCCTGGCAAAGATCGCTGGCTTTAAGATTAGAGAATTCGGTATGCCTTGGATAGACACGCCCGGTGTTACCTCAGTCAAGATTACCGACGGTATAAAGATGGCCAAGCAGCTAAAGAAAATCGCGCAAAGATATAAAGAAGGAAAATATGCAGCAGAAGTAATTTTTAGCCATAATATTAAGGAAGAATGGGAGATTAAGAAGATTTCTACGGATGAAGTTGAGGCATTGGTTAAATTTTTCGCATCAGATAGATTAATTGGCGAAGGACATCTGGATTTGGATAGAATAGCAGCGAGTATTCATACCTGCTGGTTTAAGTCCTATATCGAAGGACAGAAATTAGGTAAAGAATTTGCTGCAAGAATTTATTTAAGGGCAAGCCAGATAAGTAAGTGGCTAGGATTTAATACTCCCTATGCCCATGCCTATTATTTCTTAGGTTACGATGAAGAGCAAAGTCGGGATTATTTATCAGAAGAAAAGATAAGAGAAAGAAAAGCAGAGATAGATAAGCGTTGTTATACAATTTTTAGGGATTTAGGATTAGAAAAGAAAAAATTAGAAGGCAAAAGTAAATTAACCGGATTTTACGGCGACAGAGAAAATGACCATGTAGGCGTATTAGATAAAGTTGTTGCTAATATAGAGAAAAATTGGATAGATTGGTTTTATCGTCAAAGGATAGAAAAAGTTTTAGGTAAAGAAGGTTTAGAGAAATTCAAACAGACCACTAATTGGAAAAATATTGAGAGATTAATTAAAGATAATTTAGGTGCGAATGAAAATACCTTAAGAGAAATGATATTGCAAGAGAAACTCCCTAAAGATAATCCTAAGGCCTATCCTTTAGCTGTGCCAAGAGAAATCCACAATCGGATGGTTTCTCAATATGGAGAAAGGGATTTAGCCCGGATAATCTTTAGATTAAAACAGAATGCTTGGGAGGCTCAGATCGAGTGGAAGATAAAAGAAATAGATGAGGGCCTATTAACTGAACTCATCAATTCCCTGAAGACCTATACTGAAAAATCTCCCCCTGAATTTAGTGAGTTTGCGGTTTTAGTTACTTTAGATTCCCAAAAATTAAAAGAATTCCCTCGCCAAGAGGATATCTATGTAGCGACTGCTGATGAGCAATCTAAGACCATCAATTTTCATCCCCGGTATCTTGGATTATTAAAAAATCCTGCCTTGAAACTCTTGATTAACGATATTTACCCTCATGAGTTTAATCATCTCTTTGGTTTGGATGAAAAAGGAGCGCTTCGGGCACGTTTAGATTATTTCAAGACCAATAAGCAAGAACTAATTGATTTTCTTAAAATAATTAAAGAAGAGAAAATAGACTTAGACGCAGATTATCTTATATTACTTAAACTTCTATTAGGGATAGAGCCATATCTTAAAAAAGCTATAGAGATAGCAGAAAAACAAGGTCTTGCCAAAGACAAGATAGAAGAAATAATAAAGTTCTCTGCCACAAATATAGAAGAATGCTTAATGAGGCAATATGAAGAAGAAAGATTGATAACTCCTAAGGACTGCCTGCAAGGATTAGAAAATGTAATCGTGAATTTAGCCGAATGGTATAGTGACCCTTATATCCAAGAGACCACCAAACGTGGAATAGAAAAAGCGATTAAAGATAAACGTTGGGAGGATATAGCTTTTGTATTTTCCAAAGATACGGGTTTTGGTACAGCGGGGGTAAGAAGTAAATTTGCCTTGGGTAATGATTTTGCGCTTATGGTTGAGAAAGCTAAGGAAGGTAAAGGTCTTCAAGCAGAAATATTAAAGGGGCCTTGTACTATTAACGATGAGGTAGTAAGGCGATTTACAGCCGGAGTAATTAAATATTTTATAAAAATTAAAGCCAAAGATAAAGAGATTAATGATATCAAAATGGCAGTTGCTTATGATTGCAGGATAGCGGGCAGCGAATTTGCCGAACTTATGAAAAGAATTGCTTTGGCTTATGGAATTAAGGTGTATATTTCAGATGAGGTTATGCCCTTGCCTGAATTTTCCTGTTCTATACGCAGATTGGGATTGGATTTTGGTATATTCGTATCTGCCAGTCATAACCCTAAAGAATTTAATGGTCTCAAGATTATAGGCAGCAATGGTGCTCAATTGGGCGCAAATAAAGAAGTTCGAAATGCAATAATAGCTGAGTTTAAAGAAACCAAGCCCAAAGAAGTTGTAGAGAAACTTAGAACTCTGCCTGAACAGATACCCGCTGAACAAGTGGTGTTTATGGGCGGGAAAGAAAGGTTAGAGGGCTTGAGTTATGGAAATCATGAACTTAAGGATACACACAGCATACATATAGAAAGCGTCTTAAAGCATATTAAGAATAAAGCGATACTTAAGCAGTATAGTAAAGAATTGAATGTGTTATATTGCTCCTTCTATGGTGTGGGGAGAAAATCTGCTCCGCGTTTAATGAAAGAAATTGGCATCGGGCAAATAGAATCTGTTCAGGAAATGGATGTGCCAGACGTAACATTTCCGGGTCTTAAGGTTCCTGATCCAGCATTGGTAGATTCTTGGAAAGCGGCTTTGGCAAAATATGTTGCCCAAAAGGAAAGAGAAGGCCTTAATGGAGAAGAATGCCTTGCCCAGAAAGATCTTTGTCTCTCAAACGACCCTGATGCAGATAGGTTCGGTTTAGTCATCAGGGTCAGTGCTGAAGAGATCCCAGAGGATAACAAGGCTGCCGAAGTAATGGGTATTGCCTGGAGACTTTCTACTGATCTTCAGAAAAAATATGGATTCGGAGGCTTTAGAGTAGTTCCACCCAATGAATGGGGGACCTTAATTACTTGGTATGATTTGATGGTGAGACAGCAAAGCGATGGCGGAACTATAAAGAACCCTGAAAAATTAAGTATCGCTTTAACCCACGTTACTTGTGATTCCTTGGTGAGAGTAGCTACGCTTTTTGGAATCAGGACCCATATGACACCAGTTGGCGTTGACCAACTTGCAGATTATATTGAAAAAGAAGAGAGGGAACAAAGAGAGGTTATATCTGCTATTGAAGAGAGCGGAACCTATGCCACTAGCAATCACATACTGGATAAAGACGGTTTTCTTGCGGGGGTAAGAATATTAGAGATCACTTGTTATGCCAAATCAAAGGGGCTTACTTTGGCCGACCTATTAAACGAGTTAGCCCTAAATGAGGGCATAGGCTATTTTGCTACTGCCAATCAGCCACTTGAGTTTGAGGTTAGTATAGCCGGCTTCTCAAAGCGGACGAATATAATCAGACGCCTCCATAAGGAGCTTATGACTTTTGTTATTGAAAGAGTTAAAGCGGCTAATCCAGTGATTATTGCGGGAGAGAGTGTTTTGTCGGCTGATACCCAAGAAAAATTCCGTTCTGGTAAATACGATAAAGACTTAGACTATGAAGGTTTTCCTGATGGGGGTATAAGATTTTATTTTAATCAAGATAAGACCAACTATATTACCATTAGACCTTCAGGGACAGAACCTAAGATTAGATTTTATCTGCAATTGCAGGGCGAAGGAATAACCAAAGGAAATCTTAGTACAAAAAAGAAAGAAATTTATACTCATATTGTGGAGATTGTGAGGAGCTGGCAGGAGATAGCTTCGCCTCCCGTTGATCTTTCGGGTTTTCAAGGAGAAGGCGGGGTTAGCGATATTTGGTATCAAGGTTTCTTAAATGATCAGTTGCCGATAGATGGCGTGGTTAGGCCGGTCTTAAGCAATGCCAAAAAGATTGTGGCACAAAAAGCCGAACGCGACCTCTATGGCTTTGAATCAGAAAGAACAGGTATCTTCGGAGAATACGCTGCTGAAGACCGTCGGAATATAGTTGCTTTTATCGGATACTTAAAAGAAGAATTAAAGGTAAGGGTTCTGCTTCACTGTGGTATTGGTGGTCAGGCCTTAGGAAACCGCGCCCTCTTAGAGACAGTGGGTACAGAGAAAGGGATGAGGGTTATCGTTTTAGAAAAATTAGGATATGACTTCAAGAAACTCTTTGACGAGTTGGAGGCCCAAGGCATTAAACCTTCCCAGATTGCCATCCATTGTTCCTCAAAGTCAGGCACTACTGATGAGACAATGATTAATTTTCAGGCGGCCTTGAGGGAATTAACCATTAGACTTTCCAGAGAACTTTATAATGACGAAAGAATTGGGCTTAATTTGATTGAGCATGCGGATAGGATAGGTGACCTAAGTAAGGTCTCTATTCCTGAGGAACTCATCAAGGATTTAATTGCCGATTTAGTAAAAATGAATGTAGATTCAGCTCAGAGAAAAGAAATTGTGCGTAATCAGATAAGTCTCTTAAAAGAAGTCTTTAAGCGCTTAATCTTTACCACGACGGTGAATGAATCGAGCATGCTCTATAGACTGGCAAGGAGTGCCTTAGCCTCTAAGCTTATGGAAGATTCAGGCAGACCCGGTATCTTTGTGGTTCCTATTCCAGATAATATTGGCGGAAGATTCTCAGAAAGATCTCAATCTGGCGAAGTAACGAGTTCGTTTGCGGGGAGGGATATCTTTAGGCTCAATCAAGGCGCAAAAGACCTCTTACCTATATATAAGAGTACCGACCCTGAGATTAACCCTGCCTTAAAAGCGTCAATTTATCTTTATCTACTTAATCTGGACTACATTGTGATTGCTGTGCAGTCACATAATATGAAGGCAGTAGCTTTGGCCTTGGCTCAGAAATTCCCTGAAAGCTGGGGTAAGGATGAGCGGGGTCCATTTGTGTTAGTGGTAGTCAGTCAGGAGTGTATGGAGAAGATGGCTTATGCCTGCCAGAACTTACGGGTTGCCTTTATCTTAATTAATGTCGCCAACCAAGGTGTCCCGGCCTTAAATATGGCTAAATTCCCCCGTATCCCCTACTTTATCTATAACCAGAAAGACCTCTCCGAGGAAGAAGAGGCGCGCCGGCTTTTGTTCTTTGATGAACTTACCAAATGGTATGGGGAGATGGAATTAGGCGAAATTACCGATAATATAGATTCGCCCGAAGCCAAAGTAAGAAACATCTTAGACCAACCCTTTGTGGAAGTAGCCAAGACCTTTATGAAAGTAGAAGCCCAAAAACTCTCTCGCAATGAAGAGGGCCGAGAGCGTAGATATGAAGAGCTGTTAGATAAAATTATTCCTGGGCCGGCATTTGAGGTTACCTGGTTTACTGACGCGCAAACCCAAGGTACCGAACAAATAGATGCCTTAATCCATAAATATCCTAAAGAAAAACTTGAGGAAGGAGTTAAAAAAGAAGAACCCTTAAGAGAAGAAGACAAAGAATTTTTAAAGACTTTTAAACAAATACTCCAGCTTAAGAAAGAACGCGATAACAAAAGGAATATGAAAGAAATAGCCGATGATGATGAAAGGATAAGGAGACTCCTTGATAAGATAAAAGATTATGGCAGGGGTCCTCAGCCTACTCATATTGAAACCGTTGCCCGAAGATTAGCATTTTTATCTGCTTATCTCTATAAACATAGCGGTAAGATTTCTCTGCCCATATTTTATTCTGCACTTTCCGAAATTGAAACCTTGGGCAGTTGGTATAAATTTATCAAGGAAAACTTACCCAATGAATACGGTATCGGAACGCGTGAACAACACTCCTATTTTCAGACCCTCTTAGGCGGGAAAAAGGTGGTGCTACCTATTTTAATAGATTTTATTTCTTCCTTAGATAAGGTAAGACAGACCCAGACGCCTATTTCTTACTGGGGTTTGGCCCAGGAGTTCTTAAAAGGTCTATATCCGGATGAAGTATTAAGACTCTTCTTAGAGGCAGAATACAAGGCCTTTATCTCCAGTTGGGATGAACTTGATGAAACCATTAAGAAGAAACTCCAAGGAAAAATCAATCAAAAGACCAAAAGAAGTTGCGCTATTTTAAGACTCTGGGATTTTGCTACAGATAAAGGAAAAATTGAGGCCTGCCGACTCTTGGGTAGATACAATGAGTTAGTCAACAAATTAATCAGAGACGATATTTTTGCCAAGTCCTTAGGCTACCTAGACTTAACTGAAAAAATTGGCTTTTTAACCTTATTTAATCCTAAGCATCTTGATGTTATCTATGGAGTAAATATAAAGATATGGGTTAATGACTGGACTAAGACCCTTTTAAGTGAGACAGCACCCAATGAGCCCTTGTGGAAGAGTTTGATGTTTGCTTGCGAATATACTGATGAAAGAGGAAATGTGATAAAAGAACCAGATTTCAAAAAACATTACGATCCCAATGCCACGCTCTATTGCGGTCAGCGCGGTATTTATTGGAACAATCCAGAGCTTTGGCAGATAGTAAGTAATCATCAGATAAGGCCAGATGTTACGGTTCTTCCAGCGGGAACTATCCCGGCATACATTGAGGGAAAAAGATACGAGGAATACATCCGCACCGAAGGACATCATCATTTACCTGGCCTGCCCGAGGTCTATGAAACCATTTACGGCAGAAATGGCTATCTTCTTTTTAAGACTGTATCAGAGGATTCCGAAGATATTGAAGATGTGATGTTCGTCTTTGCTGAAGAAGGCGACCATGTCATATTCCCGCCCGGATACCAACACATCAGCGTAAATATCGGTGAAACTGCTTTTCTTATGACTGACTGGGTAAGCACAGAAGCAAAATCCGACTTCAAATACATCAAACGCCACAATGGCGCTCCTTACTGGGTGGTTAAAGGAAAAGACGGAAAACCTGAATTTATCCGCAATCCCAGATACAAAGGTAAAGTTCCGGAAATACGATTGGTCAGGCCTGCTGGAGAAATCCCTGAATTTGGCTTAAGGAAAGGCATGCCAATGTTTAAACTGCTTAAGGAAGAAAAAATTGCCCTGCTTGATTTCCTCAATGAGAAATCCGATAAATACACCGAGGTTTACAGAAAAGCGTTTGTTCCTTTAACCGATGTCAATACCTTTCCTTTCTCTATGTCTGAAGAAAAGCCGAAAGAAGTTGAAAGGAAAGTAGGTAAGAATTGGATACGTCAATTAACTGCAAAAGATTTTGTATTAGAGAAACTCTTCACTGTCATTCAACGCACTGGGCCATCCGAATTACTGGAAAAAGTCAAAGAAGCGCTAAAGGCCACCAAATTCTTTGAGACCACCCAAGAAGACTTCCTTAAAGACGAAAAGGGAAATATCTGCGTCTCTGCTTGCAGCATCTCCTCAAAAGAAGTCTATTTCCATCCACATTACTGGAGCCTGCCCGAAGCAGAACAAACAAAAATCTTATATCACGAAATCGTCTCCCATATTGTAAAGAAATTGAGCGATAAGAATAGTGAGGCGATAAGGGATACAGAAGCAGCATTTAATAATACTGATTGCTGCAATGGCGAAAAAGTTTATAACAGCCTGCTGGAATTAAGAGAGGCGTTAAAAGGCATTGTTGAGCTTTCTGGCAGGAGACCGACATTGGTTGAAGGTAAAGAGGAGCAGTTAAGGCAGGTTATCGGTGATTTAGTCTATACCTCTGCCTTTGGTATTGATAAAGAGGCGGTTCGTATGGCAAGAAGAATTATCCGGGAAATGGCTCATACTTTAGGTATTTACCCTGCCTCAATCCATGATTTTTATCAGGCTAAGGCAGAAGGAAAGTATTCTGATATGAGTATACCGGCAATAAATATCCGCACGATGACCTATGATACGGCGCGGGCATTGTTCAGGCAGGTGAAGTTACACAAAGTAGGTGTTTTTATAATCGAGATTGCCCAATCGGAAATTAGTTATACTAAACAAAGGCCAGCGGAATATGCCGCTACCATTTTAGGTGCAGCGATTAAAGAAGGTTATCAAGGTCCGGTTTTCTTAAAATTAGACCACGGTCAGATTATTAAGAAAGATTATAATGAAGATCCCGCAAAAGAATTGCGTCGTTTAGAAGAGTTATGTTTAGAAGCGGTTGCCGCAGGTTTCTATAATATAGATATAGATACCTCTACAATTGCTAAAGCACGTAAGCAGACGCCCTCGGTTTTAGAGCAACAGCGAGCAAACTTTGCTGCCACTGCCCAATTAGTGGAAAAAATCAGACGCTATGCTGCTAAGGTTGTACCAGGGGTAACTTTGGCTTTAGGAGGAGAAATCGGCGAGGTAGGAAAAGAAGAAGGTAATTCTACAGTGGAAGAACTAAAAGTTTTCTTAGATGGATTAAATCAGATTCTTAAAGAAAGAAGTGCAAAATTGGGTATAACTATAGAAGGAATTAATATTGTTAGTCCGCATACGGGAACTGCCCACGGAGGAGTATTCCAGGCAGGAAAAAGAATGCAACCTGAACCTGCGCATATCCTCGATACCTTAAGAGATATTTCCAAAGTAGCTAAAGAATATGGCTTAGCCGGTGCAGAGCAGCATGGTGCATCTACTTTGCAACCTGCAGAAAAATATTTCCCAGAGTTCCCCAAGGTTGGAACCGCAGAAGTGCATTTAGCCACCGAATTTATGAATTTAGTTTTAGACCATCCGGCATTTCCTAAGGAACTCAAGGCGTGGCTGGATCAGGCATTTAAAGAAAAATACTTTGAGAAATATCGCGCTAAATACGATTCTGATGTTCAAACCTATGACTTAGAGAGAAAGCGTCTCTGCGGTGACCTTAAGTATGAAATCTGGAATTTAACGCCAGCAGTGAAGGATGAGATTGCTAAACGATTAGAGATTGAATTTGCTCAACACTTTGTAAATCTTAATGTTATAAATACCCAAGATTTACCTGAGATAGTTAAGGCAGCTATACCTACCAAATCAACGGAAGAGATCGCTCAAGATTTAGATAATCAGATTCAAGAAATTATTGCTCCTTTGGCTGATAGATTTATCAGCAAGAGAGAAAAGCAGATTGCGGATTTAAGTCATGAACCCACCTATATCCAGATACTCAAGGAACAAATCATTGAGCCGCTAAGGCTAAAGTTTGCCAAGAAAAGTAAACAGGGTCTACCGACAGTAATTGGCATAGCCGGCAGCGCATCCAGCGGAAAAACCGAGCATAGTGAAGAATTAAGAAATAAACTTACTCCTTTATTCGGTCATATTGAGTTAATTCTTTTTGATGATTGGCTATTGCAACCTTCAGATAGAGAAATTGACCCGATAACTGGAGAGACTACCGAAGATGTGCTCAAAAAATTTGAAGTAGATAAATTTGTGCAATCTATAAAATTATTCCTCGCAGGCCATGATTTGCTTAAGCCAATTTATGACCAGTCTACACGGGGCAGGATAAAGATAGGTCTTGATAATGAAGGAAGGCCTGTTATCTTTAATGGAGTTAATTTTAGAGCAGTGGTAACTCGCCAAGAAGGGGGTGAATTAATTCTTACCGCTTATAATGCTAAAGGTAAAATTATTAGCCGCGGGAAAAATATAATGTTATCGGAAATACCGGTTGCCGTAAGAAAAGGAGAAGATGCCGATACAATAGTTATTGAAATCTTAAAGACTAGACACTTTATTGGTCCTTTAATAAATGGCAAAAGAGAAGTTAAGATTATGGATGCAGATAAAGAGATTATTGCTTCAAGCCGAGCAATTTTAGATGTAGATGGCTATATTGATGAGCAAGGTCGGCATATTGAAAAACCTTGGGATGCCAAAGAATTTATTGCCGCAAAACCCGGTATCTTTATCGTAGAGGGAATACTTGCGCTTTATGGCGAATTAGCTTCTTTATATGACCTATCTATATTCTTTGATGCGGATTTTGATATCCGGTTAAGACGCGGAGTAGCACGGTTTAAGGCGCGCACCCCTATTGAGAAAAATCGGGAGGCTACTGAAGAAGAAGTTTTAGATTATGTGCGCAAATTCACGGCTCGCAAGCGTACAGAGGATACCTATATTTATCCTACCAAAGAGAAAGCGACGTTAAGGGTAGCCAATTATAGTCTGGGTGAAGCGATTTTTGCGCTTTATAAATCAGGCAGGTTAACTCAAAATGAATATCTTTCTACTTTTGAGGCCTTAGGAATTCCGGTTTATTGGCTTAAGGAACGTCTATCTAATCTGGGCCAAGACTATATCCGCAGACAATTAGAAGAAGACCGGGATAGCGACCTTACTTATACGAAAGCGATTTCGGGTAGAGAATATGAAATTTTCTTTATTAAAGGCGGATTGGTATTGAAGGTTCCTTTGGATACAGAGAAGTTTAAGCACTCCACAAAACCTTTCTATAATCAAATCCTTAAAACGCGTGCGGGTGGAATTTTTGCTCCGGGTGTGGTTATGGATATTTCTGACCTTAATATCTCGGCAGCAGTAAGAGGTAAGGCTCAACTTTTGACCGAAGTACTAATTCAGAATGA
This sequence comes from uncultured Planctomycetales bacterium, assembly GCA_964405005.1. Classification (GTDB taxonomy): domain Bacteria; phylum Omnitrophota; class Gorgyraeia; order Gygaellales; family Profunditerraquicolaceae; genus CAYOMI01. The sequence goes on from CAYOMI010000008.1 coordinate 17,989, forward strand.
AGTAGAGCCATTAGGGACAAGACTTACATTACTTACTGAATCAGGCCAGATACAAGAAGCCAGAGAATTAATTAACCAATATTTTGCTTTACAAGGCCAGATGTGGTCAAGTGGCATAATTGATACCTCTCCTAATCCGATGGAGAAATACGGCATCATTATTATTGATGGCCGTCAACAGGTGGTGGCTTTTGGCTTGGATGGTCTGACTAATAATCAAAGACTCTTTAATCCCGGCGTATACGCCCAATACACAGAGAAAATACCCGAATCTTTGAGAGATTACTTTAAGATGCAGATATCAAATTTAATCTCGGATATCGGCGATTTTAAAAACGATATATTTGAAAAGAAAGATTTAAGAGAGTTAAATGAATTAGCCGATGTTTCTTCTATCGAAGTAAATAACCAGCAGATAGACTTTATTGTCAGCGTTGTTTTAAGGGCTAAGATAGAACAGCTAAAAAATGCACTTGAGCAAGTAAAGTCAAGTGCTATCCCCCGAGAACTAATCTGGCTTAAACTTTGTCTAGAGTCATTTACCTTTCATGAGCCATTACTTAGAGAAGTGGTGGAAAATCTTTACGATAAACTTCTGAACAATCTGGAATTTATCAAGGATATAGAGAGCCAGCAAATTATTGCCCTCCTTACCAAAGAATATCCCGGATTATCAAGACAGGAAATTAGAGAACT
>CAYOMI010000008.1:18694-19732 GCA_964405005.1 uncultured Planctomycetales bacterium
ATTAAATACTCTATATAAAATACACACATCCGAAGCTAAGAATACTTCCCTCGACAACGGTGGGCAGAAGAAGCAAAACGATTTTCTCGATAATGTAACAAACATAAATAGAGAAATTCTATTTAGTCCTAGCAAGTCGCCTTTAATACCTATAGATAATCTGGTCAAACATAATTCTCCAAATCGGTTGCCTTGCAGTTCTCGCGGTCCACCTAAAACAGTAAAACTTGTTTTTGCCCATCAAAACGGTTTATTATCTTATGACTACAATATATTTTCCCAATTAAACCATTACCTACCAATTAATATCGCTGCAGTTACAACTTTAGATTTAGTGCCGCTAAATTTAAGAATAAATTCCGCAGGTCAATACCGTGTAGATGATTTATATAGATTAGCCCGGAAGATTAAATTAGAATCAAAAGAAGAGATAGTCTTTTTACTTACCGATGCAGATATCACGTCTCGTCTGTATAATGAACCCCCCTATTATATCTTTGGCCAAGCTTATCTTGTGGATAAAATCGTAATTATGTCTACTTGGCGTTTTTATTCTACACATAAAAATTTATATCAAGAGCGCATCCTAAAGAATAGTATCCATGAATTAGGCCACCTTTTTGGCCTGGAGCATTGTGATAATCCTACTTGTGTGATGAGATTTTCTAAGGATGTAGTAGAACTTGATAAGACAAACACAGAATTATGCCCTGCATGCCAAAGAAGATTATGGAGTAATTCTTTGGCTAGCTATCTCGACAATGGCAGCTCTCTTAACACTGGCTTACATAGGGGAATAAAAGAAATAGATTTAGGTGGTAGATTTGAGGTAATTTTTGAACCAACAGAGCCAGAAGCTGAACCGAGACTAAACTATACGGATATTTCCGTATCTGGGTTAAGGGCGGCTTTAAGAGAGGCATTTTATAATAGTGCGATATTAATAGATACGTTGAGAGATATCTTGGATATGCCAGATTTTAGCCAGCGCGATATATATAAAGTCACCCTTAAATTTTTAGATATAGAGATAATAGT
>CAYOMI010000009.1:0-10852 GCA_964405005.1 uncultured Planctomycetales bacterium
GAATATCTTAATTCTTATGTCAAGAGAAAAATACAATATATAGGGTATTTAATTAACTAACCATACAACAAATTGTATTAAGAACGAGCGGGTGCTTTTTGTTTTAACTTTAAGTAGATTTTAAAGGCTGGCAAGATTCTCTAATTACCAGTTCAACCGGAAGAACTACTTTTTCTACCTTGGTTTTTTTCTTAGAAAACATAAGGTTACTTAATGTCTTTACGCTTTCCTCTGCCATTTTTATCAATGGCTGCCTTACTGTGGTAAGGGCTACTGGTCCATAAAGACCCGAGGGATTATCGTCAAAACCTACAATTGAGAGGTCTTGGGGTATATCTTTACCCATTTCTCTTGCTACTGTCATTACCTCAAGCGCCATAGAATCGGAGGCTACAAATACGGCAGTGGGTGGATTGGGCATTTTAATTAACTTCTCCGCAGCAAGTCGGGCCTGACCACGCGAATAATCTGTCTTAAATATATAATTCTCATTAAGTGCAATATTATTCTTCCTAAGCGCGCTCTTATATCCTTCTAAACGCTTGGCTGCTGCCTGGGTGACTAAATCACCAGTTATATGGACTATTCTTTTGTGGCCTAGACTTAGCAAATAGTTGACTGCTTGCTCTGCGCCTCCTTTATTATCTACGGCAATGCAGCTTACTTCTAAATCCTCGACAAAATTATTGATTACCACGCAGGGAATATCAGAGGATAGACAATCTTGGAGTTGATGCCGGTTGCCAATAATATCCGCAAAGATTATTCCACCTACTCCTCTTAAATTAAGACGGCTACGCGTATCAGTAAGATGAAGCAATAAATCTAATTTAAAGGCTTCGCAGAGAGTACCTATGCCACGGATTAGCTCTAAGGCATAAAATGAATAAAATATACCTTCGTAGCGTGGTATAACTAAAGCTACCACATTGCTTTTTCCTGTAGCCAGGCGCTGGGCAAATACAGAAGGCTGGAATTTAAGTTGTTTGATGGCATCGAGCACTTTTATGCGGTTTTTCTCTTTTACGGTAAGAAGTTTATTGATTACGCGGGAGACAGTGGTAATAGATACACCTGCAAGACGCGCCACATCCTCTATAGAAACGGTTTTGGCAGGACCCTTTCTTATACGAACCATTATCTCACAGTATCGCCTACTTTTATAGGAACTGTTTCTCTTTTTATATCACAGGCGCTGATTTCTTTGCGCACCTGTGTAACTTCGATTTCGGCAATGGCATTACCTTGCCGATAAACCTTAAGACTATCTCCCTTTTGTATACCAGAATCCATACCCAAATCAATGACCACAAAATTATTCTCTTTGTTTATTGCCAGAATCTTTCCTGTAAGAGAAGCGGGAGGTTGAGAAACCTGGGCTTCTTCTACAGGTTGCGGCTTTACCACAATAGGTGGCAACTCTATAGATTCTTTCTTCTCGGCTGCCAGAGGTTCACCACCCACAGGTTTAATCTCCAACTGTTTCTTCAGATTATCTATCTGTAACATCTTCTCCTTTAAAAATGTATCCATCTCAAGTAACCTATTTTCTAAACTTGTGGTTTCCTCTTGGGTAGCATCAAGTTTTCTTTCTAAGGCAATCTTGCGATTCTGGAGGCTTCTTAATTGCCGCCTCAAAACCAGATTCTCGCTTTTGAGGGACTTGAGGCTCTCTTCGATTTTGAACTTATCGTTCTTCTCTATAACTAATTCCTGGGATAGGCTATCCATTATTTTCTGGTTATAATCCATTTGCCGTTTTAAATCCTGATTCTCCTGATTTAAACTCTTTATCTCTAACTCGAAAGAGGCTTTATCCCTCTGGAGTTGCTCATTATCTATCTGAAATGTTTTTAATTCAGCGCGGATACTCTCCAGCTGAAGTTGGAGGTCTTTCTTTTCTTTTAATATTCCTGCCCAGTAGGCATCGTCTGTCTGGGGTGGTCTAACCTTCTCTATTTCTTTCTCTGCAGGCTCAACCCCAGGTTTTGATTTTATCTTCTCTACCAACACATCTCTTTCTCGTAGCAACAGATCATATTTTGCCTGTAAATCTGTTCTCTCCTGATTGACTCTATCCAAATCTCTCTGTAAGGAACTCTTTTGGCTCTGTAAATAGTTAATCTGCTGAGAAATGCTCTCATTTTGTTTTCTTAAACTACCTACCTCTGTCTGCAAGGCATTCCTCTCCCGCTCTATTCCCTGTTTAGAACTATTGACTGCTAAGATGATAAAAAAGAATATTACTAATAAACCTGCCAGCCCAATTATCACAAATTTTATCTTATTCTCCATCACCCCTCCTCTACCATAATCTGGCAAAGATTTTGCGCGTGACTAAACTTGCTGCGCCTTGAGCCACCGCATTCTCTCTTAATTGGGAATAGAGTATCTTTAAATCCTCAGTGACCTCTCGGAAGGCCCAATCTTTTACTGTCTGTGTAACTATTGTTAAAAACTCATCGCCAGCTTCTTCTAAGCCACCGCCAATAACTACTACCTCGGGATTAAGCAGGTTAACCAAGTAGGCAATCTTTATTCCCAGTCTTTTGCCAGCCCTACCTAAAACTAAAGATGCAATAGGATCTTTTGCACGATTGGCAATAAAAACACTTTTTAAATCCACATTGTTAATATTACTGGAGGTTAGCCTAAAAAATTTCTCTGCTGTTTCCTTATTGCGGGATAACATTTCTTTTAAATCATCAATAATACCTAAATCCATTTCCCAGCGTTTCATGAAACAGCCCTTTGCTATTTCACAGTTAAAGAGATCCTGTTCTTTAAAATTATAGATGGATACCTCACCGGCATAACCCTGCGTTCCGGTGTAAATCTCGCCGTCAAGCATTATGCCGCAGCCTACGCCAGAAAACATATAAATCACATTCTTAAGACCCCGCTCTAAATCCAGCCAGTGCTCGCCAAAACAGGCGCAGGTAGCATCATTTTCAATAAGTGCGGCTAGATTGAATTCTTTTTCAATTAAATCTTTAAGGCGTAAATCAACAGAGGCATAGGTATAATAATGGTTCATCTTCTGAGGCCAATGGATTGAACCATCTTTTTTATTTACTAAACCGGCGATACCTACACCCACGCCTTTTATATCGGAGGTGTATTCCTTTGAGCGCCGCAAAATCTCGCGGATAATCTCAAGTAAAGACTCGGTAATTTCTTTGACCGAGGCTCTTGGCCGGGCAATTTGGGTCTTGGTGACAATATTACCTTTTAAATCTACCAGAAGCCCCACCATATTCATAAGATTTAATCCCACACCAATGACAAAACCCGCACGGGGATTTAAATCTAAAAGTACTGGCCTTCTGCCGCCTTCAGAGACATCGAGTTCTTTCTCAAAGACCAAATTTTGCTTTATAAACTCATCTATATAATTAGAGATGGTCACCACATTTACACCTAACTCCTGAGAGATATCTGGTCGGCTTATAGGACCGCGTCTTCTTAAAATCTCCAAAATATCGATATTTCGTTTTTCTTTCTCAGACAATGTCTCCCGCTGCAGGTCTAAAGATGCCATTTTATTGATCCTTTTCCTTAGTGACTTCTATTAAATTATTAAAAAATAATTTTTTATTATTTAATTTATACTACTAAAAGTAATATAAGTCAAGCATTTTTAATATATTAGCACCGTCTGCCAAGCTAATCTCGCACCGTTTGGCGGCTCAATCGGGAACCTGTCCCTTTGGAAAATTTTCTTGTTAGAAAAGTGTTATCTTTACGTCTATTTATAGTAGAAAGGGGGTGATTTAGATGAGTAATGCAAAAAGGGTTCTTTTAGAAAATGTTTGTTACCATCTGATGACCAGAGGAAATCAAAAGCAGGAGATTTTTAGATCCAGGGAGGACTACTTAACTTATCTTGCACTTCTCAGAAGATTTAAGCAGAAATATAAATTCCGCATCTATGCCTGGTGTCTTATGCCGAATCATGTGCACATATTAGGAGAGATAGAAAATTATCTGGCGCTCTCTAAGTTTATGCATGATTTAAACCGAACCTACACCTCTTATTTTAATAACAATCATAAGAAAGTCGGTCACCTATGGCAAGGCAGATTTAAAAGTATGATTATTACTAAAAATAGGTATTTGATTGACTGTATCAATTATATAGAGTTAAACCCCTTGAGATCGAATTTGGTAAAACAAATTTCAGAATATTCCTGGACGAGTTATAATGCCCGGGCGTTAGGAAAGAATGATAAAATTCTTGATCAACTCTGTGTTGATTAATCTAAAAAGGACAGGTGCGAGATTAGAAAAAATGCGGGTTCCCGATTGACTCGCCACCAGGTGCTAATATATATCGAGGATGTCGATGTTGCGGTCAATAATACCGGTAGGTGAGACAACTACAAGATTTATTACTTTGGTGCCAGCCTGTTTATAATTGGTGCTAAAGGACGACGCTTCCAGTGCTGGTTTTGCTGTTCCCAGGTCACCTGACCATAAAAATTGTAATTCTACACTCATGCAGCCACTGGGCATAATAGAAGGAATTGAGACAATATTAACTAATTCGTCTTTCTTGACCATATAAAAATCAGGTTTTAAATTTAATTTGCTCATATCATAAGCTACATAACCTTCTTCTTTTAATGAGATATCTAAAAATGTCTTGAGATTATATTCCATAGACTTGTTTTCTTCTATTTCCTTAAGCCTTTCTTTTGCCAAAGTTACTGTTTCAGAAAAATCATGTTTGGCTTTCTCAATCAATTTATTATAATAGTCTTTGGCTTTTGTAAAATCTTCCTGCCATTGACTGAGTAACCCCAATTGATAAAAACTAGAAATAACCTGCGGACTTAAAACTTGCTTATTAGTTAATTCTTTAAAATAACCTATACCGTTATCTATCTGGTGGCTAACATAGGTATAGATAATACCTATTTTAAAATATGCTTCATCGGCATGACTACTTTTGGGGAATCGCTCTACCAAATCAATATATTTATCCTTTGCTGCAATATAGTCCTTGGCTTTTTCTAAATTAAAGGCACGCAGATACAGCAAGTCTTCATCAAAAGCCTCCTTCCCGGCCAAATCTTCTATTTTCTTAAATATTTTTTCAGCATAGGAAGGATCGTTTAATCCTGTATCTTTATAGGTGAATGATTTAGCAATATCAACTAAAATAGGTATTAATTTTTCTTTGGGCAAAGCCTGAGAAATTCTCTCTATATAGGCGTCATAAAGGTTCTGGGCTAATTCCAGATTACCATGTTCTTTAAAATCCGAAGCGCTATTTTTTATCTCATCGTCTTTGATATCAGAAGCAATTAGTCTATCTACATAAATCTTATACAGTTGTCTGGCCTTGCCTTTTTCTTCATAACTTAAAAGTTTATCCGCAACATCCTTTATCGGCTGAATATCTCTTGCCTCTTTTGTGTACTCTAAAACACAATTCATCAAATCCGAAAGCGCCTGTTCATGAAAAACATCCTGCTGGTCCCTATGAAACTGCCACAGAACAAGGCGACTGTTAATATTTATAGGATCCTTGCAGGTTGTGGCATCAATGGTCTTTTGCGCATCCGTGGTTAATTCATCGCGATATTCATTTCCTTTAGAAAAATACTCATCCCAGTTTTGTTCCTCTTCCAGGTATTTAAGTTGCTGATAACGGGAAAGTGAAATGTAGTAGTCCGTAAATGGCGCAAGCCCTTCCTTTTTTGTATTCAGAGATTTTAGAAATTCCACAAAGTCAGCATATTTATTATCCTTGAAATATAAATCCTTTAATTCCACAAAAAGTGGGTAAAGTTCCTGATTTGTCCTGGCTTCCAAAATTTGTTTGGTTAGCATGACTAGTTTGTTATTCTCTTGGGCAAAAACACATGACACATGACACATGACACATGACACAAACAGAATAAGCAATTTCTTCATTTGGTCTTTACTCCTCTTTTCTTCTTATCGCTTAAATTAGGATTCTTCCAGAATTCTCTAATTACATAGTAGGCTTTGCGTGGAATACGCTTATTCAAACCATTCTCTACTTCTTCTGACAAAGCCACAATTCCAAACCACTCCTCATTCATATTCTTGTTGCCTTTGGCCTTAATATCAAAATAATAACTACCATTAGACCAGTTCGATTCTGTATCATGTATCTTCCATCCCTCCGCATAAGATTCGTTATGCTTCCACCATTCATCCGTCCATTCAAACATTGTGCCGCCCAGACAATTTCCCGCGCCTTCTTTATTGTTAGCGAGGTTCTCATAAATCTGCCGCCACTGGGATTCCAGAAAGAAGGCCTGCATATTCTGGTCCTCTTTGCCAAGATAGGCGTCATAACAATCAGCGCCGAATTCGCTAATAAGAACGGGCTTATCAAAAGTCGCCCTTAAAGACTTAAAAAGATTTCCGAAGGTCTTACCTCTATATATAATACAGGCCACCAAATCTGCATCCGGGCAAAATTCCTTGGCTACTTCTAATCCGATCAACTCGCCATTACCTAATGCCACCGGATGCTCGGGGTCTATCTTATGAATCTCCTTGGCTAAATCGTTGACAAAAGAATAATAAATCCGGGAACGCATATACCTCTGTTTCTGCGGGTCGGGTTCCTTGTCTATCTCGTCTGTTGACCAGGGATTAACTTGCCCTAAACAGGAATAATTATTTTCATTGCCTAAAATCCACAGCAGAATCCCTGGTTCATCTTTATAGGCATTGACCATGTCTAAAACTTCTTTTTTAATCCTCTCCTGAAAGTCCTTATCTCCGTAAAATGGACAGGGATATTCCCAAAAGCCCAACCAATGACCCAAGATGGTGCGGATACCATAAAGCTCGTATAAATCCCTAATTACTTTTTTAACTGCCTCGGGATTCTCTCCTGCCTGATAAAACCTTACTGTATTAATACCCATCTCCTGCATTAATTTCCCATCTACGAGCCAGGGTTTATTCTCGTCAGACCACCAATCATATTCATGATTTTGGCCAATGGGAAGGGAAGCGTAACAGACGCCTTTAACAATATAAGGTTTGCGTTTTACCATTAATTGATAATGACCTCTTCTAAGTTTTTTGATGTAGACTTTGGGTTTAGGTGTCGCACCTAAAAGCAAAAACAGTCCACACAGCACAATCAAGAGTCTAGAGAAAAGAAATAATTTCTTCATCCTTATTCAAGACCGGGTCTTAAGACCCGGTCTTGGTTTTTGGGAGGGGTTACTCGTATTTTATTTCATCCAGATAGAATACCGCGCCCTCTGGGTTGGTGTCAATATTAGTTGTCCAGCAAAAACCGCCGATGATGTAGGACATATCTTTTCCTCTTAAGTCAATGGTGTATTGGGTCCAGTCTTTGTTTAGAATTACAGGGCCGATACTGGCACTATCTGAGTCGGAAAACTCACCCATTATGCCTCCAACCTTGAATTCTTCGATGCGCTCTCCACCTTTTTCACCGCGCGCCCAGAACGTAAGTTTGGTGGCTTTAGAAAGGTCATATCCTAAATCAACATTACCCCAGTTGTTCGCCGGATTCTGCCAATAAATACCTGCCCAACGCGCACCCTGACTTGTCTTTCCGCTGTAGGTTATCTTAATACAGCTATCACCTAAATAAGGGTCTTCTTTACAAGCGCCGTCATATCTTAAATCACCGTAATCACCCATCCAGCCCGAAGGAATAAAATGATTGGCCAGTGTTGAACGGTCGGCATAGACATAAAAGGGCATGCTTTCCTGTTTTTTGGCCTCTGGCTTTATTGTGGGGTCTGCCTCGTATTTGATTTCATCTAGAAAGAAAGTACAGCCTTCCGGATTGAAATCCGCAGTGGTCATCCAACAAAAGCCGCCATTAATATAGGAAAGGTCGCGCCCGGCTAGGTTAATGGTATACTGTTTCCAAGTATCACTCAGCTCCACCGGCCCCATTTCCACTTTTGTAGAATCCGGATATATGCCTTGTATACCACCGACCATAAAACCCTTGATTATCTCTCCGCCTTTTGCGCCCCTTGCCCGAAAGGTAAGCTTAGTCATTCCGGTGAGATCATAGCCGCCTTTTTTATTCCCCCAGTTATTTGCTGAGCTCTGCCAATAAACACCCGCCCATCCCTGATTCTGGGATTTCTTAGCACTGTAAACAAATTTAATGTTAGTTGTCCCTGAAGCAGGATTATCTGCCGACTGATCATCCATTTTGATGTCGCCGTAATCACCCATCCAGCCCGAAGGAATAAAATGATTAACCCTGGCATTCTTATCTACGTACACCACAAACTCTTTGGGTGCTTCTGGCGCAGCTGCCTGCTCTTGGGCCAAACCATAAACTGGTAAGACAAGCATTGCTGCCGCTAAAACTACTATCAACTTCTTCATCCTTACACCTCCCTTTTTAGTCCATATTTAGTCCATAGTCCACAGACTATAGACCACAGTTAGTTAAACTATAGGCTATCTGTTGACTGTCGACTATTTATCTCTTGAGTTTATATTTTCAACTGCCTCCTTTCCCCTCCGAAAACTATTTCCAAAGTTGTTGATACTCATAATATGATTTTCGCGGCTGCCTTAAAAACGGGCTAGATTTTCCGTCTCCCTGGCCGCATATACCTACCCATTCTTCCAGCATATACCCGCCCGGGAAAGGCCCTATCCAAAGCCCTTTAGTATCGTGTATTGCTGGCTCATAGCCTTTCCACCACTCATCTAACCATTCAAAGATTACCCCGCCTATGGAATTACCGGCTCCTGTACCAAAAGCCATATTGGAAGCTATATCTTCCCAGGCGCCTCTATGGTAAACTGCCTGAAATTCCTCCCCCTCAAGAAGAGTCTTACCTTCGACATATGCAGGGCATCCGTACTCAGTAATAAAAGCCGGGATACCTGCTTCTTCTTTAACGCTCTTCCAGAAACGTCCGAACCCGTAATCTCCGCGGTAAGCGTTAGCCCCGAAAATATCTATATCGGGTGCAAATTTTCCGAACTTGTCTAAGTAGAGAATATCGCCGTTACATATAGCTACAGGGTGTTCAGAATCAAGAGATTTTATATACTTTGCTGTCTCATTGACAAATTTAAAGAATGCCTCCGGCTCTTTATCCGCGTTGCAGGCATAGCCATAAACATTCTCATTGCCTAAAAGCCAAAAGAGCACATATGGCTCATCCTTAAATTCCAGAACCATATTCGTTACTGACTGTATCATATTTTTTTTATGTTCTTCGTTATTGTAATCCGTTCCTGGATTCCAAGGTGCGCCTGAACCTACGGCATACTTACCTAAAAAATCACCCATTATCACCCTGATACCGTATTTATTATACAGGTTCCGTAGAACTTCTTTGTTGGGCTTTAACGGGTGGTGATAGAGCCTTATAGTATTTACTCCTATTTCCTGCATAAGTAAAAAATCGCCCACTGCCGGTTCATCTTTATCCTGAAGGTTATTTCTGTTTTTATCCACGAATGCATCATAAGGGCCGTCAGCCTTGCCGTTATTATTAAAATCATCCTCCATCCAATTAGTCATAGTCCCTTCGTCAGGAGACTGGCCGACTTTGGTAGGAGTATAAGTAATGCCTTTTATAACATAGGGCTTGCCGTCGACTATAAGCTGCCAGTCGCCGTTTTCATATTGCACTGTATGCACCCTGCCTGTACCGGATCTTCTTTTAATTACGGGTGGCTTTAGCGGTTCCTTGGGCGTAGCCTTATCAGCCGCACTTACCTTAACAAACCTACCCGGGTTAACCACTGCAATATCATTAGCCACAATATTATCATACCCGTTAATTATCTTAATATCTGCCCCTTCTAATTTATATCCCAGTTGGGGATTATTTTTCAAAAGAAAATTTATCTTGGCAATTGCTGCCTGCCCCATATACCAGGGAGTATGAAAATATGTCCAACCGTAACTTCCCGGGTAATGCACTACTATCGCATAATAACATTTAAGCGCGTGTTTTATTAAACCCGCTTTTTCTAAAATCAACGCGGTATAAAATAACTTCACCCCTTGCGGCTCGGGAGATGTGGCCCATTTAAAAAATGCCGCCTCTAAATCCGGAGAGTGTATAAAATCCCACATATCCCCTTCCAGCCGCTTCTCCTTTAATGCCTTTTTAAAGGCAGGATTGCGCCTTACTGAAGCAGAATTAGGATATATGCCTTCTCCTACTGCAGCAATTAAACCTTTCTGGTCAGTAATTACATACCTATAATCCTTGGTCCCTACATTTTTAAATTCCCCGTATTTTGCGTAATTAACAAAGTCCTCAATGCCTGTGTCATAAAGGTTAATCTTCGTAACCAGCTGGCTGACCTTTTTCTTCTTCTCAATCTCAATTGAGCCAATCTCTATCTTTTTAATACTCTGCTCTGCCGCTAATTTTAGTGACCAGAACCAGCCGCGTTGGTCCCAGGCCTGGGCATAGGGGTATTTGTCAATGATCAACTGAAAAAGTTGTTTCGCCTCAGGGATTTTCTCCTGACGCATGTAACTCTCTGCCTGGATAAAATAAGCCGTGGCCACGTCATTTAAGGCGGCAACTGCCTGTATCTCGTCTTTGCTTTTCGGGAGCGCCTTTAAGCCGGCCTGCTCTTTGTCCGCCTCATCCTTATATAAATCGATCAATTGCTGGGTAAGTTTAGCTGTCGCCTCAATATCGCGCTTACCGTGCGCCTCCCAGGCCTTATTGATAAGCTCTCCGGAAGACGGCTTATCCTGAGCAAATGAGTCCACAGTCCATAGTCCACAGTCCATAGTCAATGCAAATAAAATTACAAAAAAAATCTTCAAATCTCTTTTGAAACTGAATGGTTCAAGCTATTGAATGTTTTATGGTAT
>CAYOMI010000009.1:10862-19609 GCA_964405005.1 uncultured Planctomycetales bacterium
CAAATCTCTTTTGAAACTGTTGACTGTTGACTGTTGACTGTTGACTGAATACATCATCCTAACATCGCCCCTAATCCTGGGCCCGCCTTTCTCCTTTTCGTCTTTCTTCTTCTACTCGCCTTTCTTCTTCTATTCGCCTTTCTTCTTCTACTCGTCTTTCTCCTCTTCGCCTTTCAACCTGCGCACGAATGTCATATGCCTTAGTTTCTGAGATGTCAAAAGTCATAATAATGAAAATAGCAATTGCTGAGGTCACAATCGGGATGCCGATATCACATATTCTCATCCAGAATAAAGTTGAGGGTGCTTGGCCCAGACCAATCTCTTGCCGAAAACCGGTGGCGTTGATGAGTAATCCAGAGATAAACGATGCAAGCGCTATTCCCAACTTAACCATCCACCAGTAAATAGCACCAAACATACCTTCTCTGCGCGTGCCGGTTTGAAGTTCGTCAAAGTCGCAAACATCGGCGACCATGGAGCTCATGAGCGTGAAGAGCGATCCTAAGCCAAAGACGATGAAAGGAGCGCTAATGAACAGTAAGTAAGGATTATTGGGATTATACCCGATCCATTTCAAAGCGTAACCGATGATCGAAAGAGGAATAGTGATAAAAAATGCGTTTCTTTTCCCCAACTTTCTGGATAGCCATGTGGTTAAGTAAATGACGCCCATAGTACAAATAGCGCTGAACGTTCCATAACAACCGAGCAATAAGCCACCTCTTGCATAGGCTTGATCAAGCACAGGCGCATTCTTAAAAACATAGAAGAAAACAACATAGATAGTAAAAGCTGAGGCGCACATGAATCCGCCAAAGATCAGTAAGGTGGCTAGGCAAAGCTTAACAAATGGCTTGCATTTAAGAGTGATGGAGGCCCCGGCAAAGAAGTCTTTCGTCACATTCCAAGCGCCCCTGACATCAGGCTTTGGTAAGGTGTGGAAGTATTCTTTATTGAAGATAGCTGGCAGGATTCCACATCCGATGATAATGGCACCGATGATAATGGCAAGAACTCGTCCGCCATAAACAATATCCGGGAACCAGGCCTGGTTGTGCATAATGGCCCAGCACCAGGGAGCGATGAGCCAAGGCAATTGACCGACAAAACTACTGGCTCCCTGCAGCCGTGTGCGTTCATGATAATCAGGCGTCATTTCATAACCGAGCGCAATCCAGGGGATGGAAAAACAGGTGAATCCAAGGAAATAGAGACTTTGGAATAATAAGAAGTACCAGAAATAAAAAATTTCGCTATGCCCCTTATATAGTTGGAACATAAGAGCGTAGAAAATCCCGCCGGTAATCGCCCCAAAGAAGATAACCGGCCTGCGGCGTCCCCAGCGGGTGCGGATATTATCTGAAATGTAACCGGTAATGGGATCTGATATGGCATCGATAATACGGGGGATAGCTCCCACCAAGCCCACTAAGGCGGGATTCACGCCTAATCCGAGGTTCAAAACAATAACCATCTGTCCAATGAAAGCAGCCTGAGCAGTATTCGCAAATGCTCCTATACTGTATATGGCTTTTTGAAAAAAAGGAATGCGGTCTTCGGGGGCTGTAATATGGTGTTTTGGCTGACCGGCTGATTGCTCCATTAATTGACCTCCCTTTCTTTAATTAAATTAATAATTAAACTAATTTCGATGAGCGTCGCATTATAACAAATATATCCAGCGTAAGCAATATTATTGTTGCCGTACACTATCCTTAAATCCTTGGCGATCAGTCGAATAGCGCTGTCGAAGTTACTCCCTTGACAATATACTTCTGCATAAACAGGTACACTATGATTATAGGCAAGGCCGTTATAGTAAGCCCTGCCATCAAAAGCGGGTAATTAGTCAGGAACTCTCCCCGAAATATCATTAACGCCCGTTGCAGGGGCATCAGGTTTTTATTGTCAAATATTATCAGGGCCAGCACATATTCGTTCCAGACATTCAGGGCATTAAAAACTACCACCACCGCCAGCACAGGTCTAGCAAGGGGCAGGGCCACATGCCACCATATCCCCAACTTTGAGCAGCCGTCGATGCGCGCCGCATCTTCAAGTTCTCTTGGCATCGTATCAAAAAAGGTCTTCAACAAAAATATACTCATAGATAGACCCACGCTAATCATACAGAGGATATAACCCAGCGGCGTATTACGCAGGTGTAGTTTATTCAACAGCACAAATAAAGGCACGAAGCTCCCGGGAAGAGGAATCATCATTGCCGCTATAAAAACGATAAAGATGATATTTCTCCCAGGAAAACGCAGGCGGCTAAATGCATATGCCGCCAGCGACGAGATAATCACTATCCCGAATACCACACTAACGGTGTAAAAAACGCTGTTTAAAAAATAACGGCCGAAATCGCTTTCCCTAATCGCAAGGTAATAATTTTCAAAATGGAATGCTTTAGGAATAAGCGAGATGTCGCTAAAAATAGTCTCTTGGGTCTTGAAGCTTGAAGCGACCATCCACAATAACGGATAAAGGCAGGTCACTACCACGCTGACGAGGAACAAATGAATCAGTAAATTCAGCGTGAATTTTTTTGTCCTGTAATAAATTGCGCTCTTCATACCCGGCGGTACCTCTTAGACAATCTATACTGGATAAAAGAAATCACAACCAGTATTACTCCCAAGCTAATCCCCTGCGCACAGGCATAGCCAAAGCGCGATGAATCGCGCATGACAGTCAGAATCCTGAGGACTGGAACTGATGTGTGGCCGGCAAATTCTCCGCCCACAAGCCCCAGAATCAATGCGAACGCCTGCATCGTGCCTAATATGGTAAGGATCGCCACCAGCACCATCACCGGGACCATTAAAGGAAGAGTGATCTTCTTAAAACAATCCCAGGCATTGGCGCCATCCACGCGGGCTGCCTCATAAAGTTCCTTGGGGATAGTCTGCAGCCCGGCAAGAAAAATCAGGAACCCCCAACCAAAACCTTTCCAACTGTGCACCAGCGCGACGGTAGTCAGCGCGGTATTCGGGTCAGTTAGCCAGTTATGCGCTAATTGCGCAAGGCCCATGCCGCTAAACATGCGGTTTATGATATTTGCGCCATCCACGCCATTGATAATATAACGCCAGACCATCCCCACGACAATCTCGGAAAGTATGGGAGGGATAAAAAAGACTGTGCGGTAGAAATGCTTGAGGCGGATCTGGCGGTCGCAAGCCAAAGCCAAAAGGAATGCTAGGGCATTCTGAAAAGTCAGTGCAATTAGGGTGATGTAACCACCATTGCGCATCGCCTGCCACCAGTTGGGGTCTTGAAAGATAATCTCCTTGAAATTTGCCAGGGCAATGAAAGTTTTAGTGGGCAGGATCCCGTCCCAATCAGATAAACTCAACTGAAAAACCCAGATAAAAGGAATGATATAAAATATAGAAAATATCACCACTGCGGGAAAAATAAACATATAATTCTCTAAGGTAGATTTGAGCTTCATTTGTGTTTCTTAGCTAATTCTCTTTCCTTAACTTTCTGCACTTCTGCTGCTACCTGTTGTGGCGTCTTCTTGCCGATAATAATGGATTGGATGCCCTTATCAAAAGCCTCAATGACGGCAGAAGTTTCCCGGACCCCCCAGGCATTGGGATGCGTGGCATAATCCATGCTTTTGGCAAACTGCGCTAACACTTCAGAAATTTTACCTAAACAATTTCTGTTTGCTGGTAGGTTGTTGGTTGCTTCTGATAAATATTCCTGCTGGTTGAGGTCAGTCAGCCACTGCAAAAACTTTACCGCCTCTTCTTTATTTTGCGAATGGGCATTCACGATAAAAGAGGAACCCGCCCCACCCCAGATCGCCATGGGGTACTGGTCAGAAACTTTCGGCGGCAGGAATGCAGCGTATTCTAATTTAGAATTCATCCCTTTATAAACATTCACGCACCATGAGCCGTTAAAGGCAAATACCGCTTTTTCATTGGCAAAGAGCTGCTCTGCGGTTTTATTAATCATAGTAACCACACCGCTGGCTAAAAGGCCTGACTCCTGCATATCCTTAAACAAATTTAAAACCTTAATCCAATCAGGATCAGTATAAGGGACTTCTCCTTTTATGGTAGCGATAACCTTATCCTTGCCCATAATATTAAAGGCGTAATTACTGGCAAGGCAATCAATCATCCAGATCTCTGCCCAACCTGAAACTAATCCCTGCAGATTAGTTGCTTTTATTTTCTTGCCAATTTCTAGAAATTGCTCAAAATCTTCCGGCGGTTTATTGGGATCTAACCCCAACTCCTTGAATAAAGACTTATTATAAAGCATCAGGATGGTCATGATATCTATCGGAACCCCGTAAATGCCCGGTTTAATACCGTAACTATTATCTTCAGCAAATTCATTTACAGCTAATGCCTGGTCAAAAAAATAATTCCTCCACTTAAAATTATCTTTGTCCATATAAGGAGTAAGCTCAAGGACAAAACCAGCCTTAATAAAAGAGTGAAAATCCCTTTTCTCACCCAGTATCCCGAAGATATCCGGAAGGTTTGCGCCTTGAGCGGCAGCGCGCACTTTCTGTGAATAGGCATCGGAGGGGGCATAGAGTTCAAAATTAACTTTTACGCCGGTTAATGCTAAATATTTTCTAGATAATTCCTGAAATGCGGGCTCTCTGTCAGTCATCCAGTGCCAAATAGTGATTGTTGTCTTGGCTGCTTCTTTCTTAGAAGCACATCCCGCAATTATGAACAATAACAAAAGACTATAAAAAACAAAAAATAAAAAACGGCGCATCTATCCTACTCTTTTAGCTTCCAGAAACGTAATAGTAAAATTTAACATAAGTTTATATGCCGGTCAAGGATATTTTATTATCCCAGCCAAAAGCTAAACCTGCTTGCCAGAGATTTTCACCAATTTTACTACACCAAACCACTTTTGCTTTTTTATAAACAGAGCTTTTGAGTAATAAAGAAGTGGGTATAAAAATCCCTATTTCTTCATTTACACCCAGGGGTTCATTACAGATAACACCTGCTCCCCCTGCAGATAAATCTTTTAATATTGAAGGTCTACTTAAGCCTTTATCAAAGGACAATTTTGCTCGTCCCTCAATATTAAACCTTCTATATGACCTGCGATACGCTGATAATGAATAGCCTTCTTCCATAGCGTAAACATACTTTGGCACCAGGTGCAAATCCAATCTCGCACCAGGTGCGACACTAATCTTGTACCGTTTCTAAATTCAATCTTACACCTGTCCCCTTATGCTACCCTTAAAACCCGGGAAAGACCCATGAGGTCTGCTTTTTCTAATTCGATTCCTGCCCTGTATTTATTTGACTCGGCTACCTTTGACCAAACCACCTCTCCTCGAGTATATAGCGGCTCACCTCTGTCGGGAATCTCAAGCCACATCTCCAAAGAAGTACGCGGCGCCAACTCCTCACTTGCTACCAATCCTATTCCTTTTGCGCTTATGTCTTTAGTCAGGGCAATACCCTCACGGTTCTTCGCCAGGTCTAAATACCTTAAGGAGAATTCAACGGGGAATCTGGCAAATATACGTCTGTCTTCCATTTCTTCACCTCCTTTCTCTATTCTATCCTGCCACCACTGTTTTGCCAAGGTGGCAAGATGATGTTGCTGGACAAATCGGTAGATTATTTCTTTATCGCTGTCCTTTATCTTGGTAAAATAAAGTCCGTAAAGATAGTGCCCATCAATTACTCTCCGCCAAACCAACCAAACCTGAACCTCTAAACTTTTATCCGCCAAAATTAAAGTTAAATTAAGAAACTTATCTTCGGGTAATTTCTGGTGCAAGAGAAGTTGCGCTCCTTTAAAACTAATATCTTTAAGTTTGGCATCAATAAATCCTTCTTCTTTGCCATTAATTTTAATCTTTACTGGAAAATCAACCTGCCATCTTATAAACCTTCTTTTTATTCGCATATCCTTCATCCCTCTTTTACTATATTCTTTTTGATTTTGCAATAGATATCATCAGCTTCGGCTTTTAAAATGCAATTTTTTACCATAGCATCCAAGACCGATTCCAAAATCTCTTTTTTTCTCTTATCGCTACAATAACGTTTATCTATAAACAAATACCCTCCTTCCTTTAAGGAAATGCAAATCATCTCTAAAGCTCTCCTTATCTGAGAAACTTCACTTATATCCAATCCCAAGAGATTATTGATAACTACGATATCACATTCTTCAGGTATACCTTCTTTTTCTAAGATATTGCCTTCTTTTAAGGTTACCAAATTATAAAACTCTGGCTTTAACTCTAAAATCCCTTCGCATACTTGCCTGAAGAATTCTTCCTTTGGTATATTAAAAGGAATAAGCTCAACATCCACCCAAGTTAAATCTTCTGCCCGCGGCAAGACTGCATCAATCCCGATTATTTCGCATTTAATCGCGGGGATTAATTTTCTTAACATAATCGCAAGAGAAAACGACTCTTCGCCATTCCAAATACCTAAGTTTGCAATTCTAACTATCTTTTTTCCACTGCGTTTTATCGCTTCTGCAATCTTTATGGCCTGATCAGGATAACGGAACCAATACATCCCCCTCTCATATAGACCAAATTTATTTTTAAAATCAAAAAATAACTTCATCTGGGGAGAAGAATTTTGCTGAGAATAGCGAATCTGCCTAATTGATGCATAGCTGCATCCAATTTGCAGATCAATTAAGAACTCCTTAACCGAGCGCCCACCTGCAATCTCCCTAAGAACTGTTATCTGGAACGTTTGGTGTCTAAATATCTTACCCTCCTTCATAAAAGATTTGGGAAAAGGTATACGATTCTTGACCAGAAAAACTTTAATCCATTTAATAACCTCTTCTGCATCATCCCAACTTAAGGTCTCAGGAATCTTAAGATTGCTAATACCTTCTTCTTCCTTCCTTCTAAAATGGGAACCCCTGTTATCAGAAGACACCTCAGTAACCCGATATAATTGTTTTAAGTTATCTATAAGTACTTCTGAAATAAAATCTGCTTTCTCTTCAGGCACAAAATCAGGAGAAGAGAGGGCAATCGTTACTACAGATGGTTTTATACCTTTTTGCTTAAGATAATTTAATTTGGCAATTAACTTTTCAATCTGACTTTTGACTTCAGCTTCAGAGGGCTGATAAATCCGCGTGGCTAAAATTCTTTCTAAGTCTGCTTTGTTTTTTTTATCTTTGTCTAATTCTTCCACTATCTTTTCTGTCTGGTGGCTAAGGTCATAAAGGTAAAAGTAATCTACATCAATATCCAGAATAAAACCATCTTCAAGAATGTCCCAGTTAAAATCATCTACAGAAGCATAATTTAACTTTAATCCCGCTGGATTAATAAAATCTTTTTGATTAATCTGGGCTTCTTTTAAATTGCGTATCCAGAAAACTCTTTTAACAATCCCCGATTTCAAGGCAAAAGTTACAAGATTATCGTTCTCTATTTTTTTATCTTCAGACAATGGCATAATATCCGGATGCCAATCTATGTGCACTAAATCCCTTTCTTTTAATTTTAAGGACAACCAAGCCTCCGGAGATCTTTTATGCTCCTGATAGACATAAATATCGGAAAATACACCGGGAATAAATCTGATATAAAAATCCTCCTTTTCTTTTAAAGACAAACCCCTCTTTTTTATTTTCCGCGTAAGTGCAACGTCATCTTGACCAAATACTTCTCTTTGTAAAGCCCTTAAAGCATAATGGAAATGAATCTTAAATCCTGCCTTATGGCCTAAAACTTTTTCTATTTCTTTGACCTTATCGGTATACAACAATTTTTTAATCTCTGGGTTTTTAATTGCATTCAAAATAGTAGATAACCCTAGCCAACTGCTTGCCAGATGTGCTAACTCATGGAAAAGGACAATTTTGTCATCAGAAAAATCCTTATCAATTAATACCGGATAAATCTCTTTTTCTTCGGCCTTCAGCATAAAACTTTCTGCAAATCCTATAATATTAGAAAAAGATGCGCTACTTTCTTCTAATCTCTCTATTTTCTCGATAATAATGTTATAAATCTGGCATCTTGAGTCATAATCAAAGATATAGTTGGAAATAAACTCTTCAATTACTAAATCTATATTTTCAATACCGGTTCTGGCAAAATTGTTAAGATTAAAAACTCTACCCAACCGGCCATAAATCTTTATTTTTTCAGGTTTATCTTTGTCAAAAGGTTTCAGTACTGCTTCAATTACTACTTTTCCTGTATTTAACGCTTTTGTAATTTCAAAAAACTTTATATATTCGAACTTACCAATAAAACCATTCTCTGCCTTTATAAGTTTAATCTCTATCGTGGTTAGTGTTCCAATCTTTCTCTTTTTAAGATCCAAAATAACCCTTCTTTTATAACGATAAGCAGAGTTTTTCTTTAAAATCTCTTCTCCTAATTTATTTCCCAACAGCCCTGCCCTATAAGACATACTGCGCAAGGAAAAATCTATTTCTTCTTCCGCAGTATCATAAACTTCAAAAATTACCTTATTGCTTTGGGTTCGCCTTAAGTAGATAAATAAAGGCAGGGAGAATTTGCTTTTATTTCCATGGACAAAGGCATTTTTTAAAGTTTCTTTTAGGGCTACTTCTATCATATATCTTTGCCGACCAGAAAGAGTAAAACTCTCTGCTATTCGCTCGGATAATTCGCCAATTGCTTCTTTTAAAAGTCCGTAACCTTTTTTACCTAATAAAAACTCTCCTAAATCTAATCTTATAACTTTATGCTCAAAGAGAGCAGAAATAAT
>CAYOMI010000010.1:0-19019 GCA_964405005.1 uncultured Planctomycetales bacterium
TCTCTATATATTGCACCGTCTGCCAAGCTAATCTCGCACCGTCTGCCGCCTCAATCTCGCAACAGGTACCCGATTACCTCGGTACCAGGTGCGAAGTTGTGAGGGAACCTGTCCCTTCAAGCAGTTTCTAGTACCTAAAATTGGAGAGATGTTTCCAGATTGGACATTTATAAATAATAAAAAATGTCCAATCTCGCTCTGTCAATCTCGCTCCGTCTGGAAAGCTAATCTTGCACCGTCTGCCAAGCTAATCTCGCAGCAGGTACCCGATTGTTCGGCAGCAGGTACCCGATTAGAGATAGGACAGGTTCCCGATTACGTCGCCACCAGGTGCGAGATTAGGTCGCCACCAGGTGCGAGATTAGGGGAGAAGATTTTTATGGAAAATTATGGCAATTATGCTATAATTACTAAAATTGAACCTCACGTCTAATTAATAAGTAGAATAAAAATGATAGAGTTCTTGCGCGTTTTTACAAAATATTTCTTTCAGATTATTCCGGGATTAATTGCAGGGTTTTTCTTAAGCGGCTTGCTACACGAATTTATCCCGGATATCTGGATACAGGAAAATGTGGGGAAAAAAGGTCTGCGTCCTATTTTATATGCCACATTTAGCGGCGCAATACTTCCTTTGTGTGCCTGGGCAGAGTTACCTTTAGCAATTAGTTTCTACAAAAAAGGTGCGCGCCTGGGTCCATTTTTGGCTTTTTTATTAGCTGCGCCAGCCACCTCTTTTGCCGCTTTAATTATCACCTATCAGATTCTGGGAGGGAAATTTGCTTTATTTATTTTCTTCTCGGTGATCTTAATGGGGCTGGTTGTAGGTTCAACAGGTAATATCCTGGAAGATACTCTTGCTAAACCAAAACTTGCATCTCTAGAGAATTCCCAGAACGCCGACGATATAGATGAAAAAAGGTCGCGTTTTAGCCGCCTGCTTTTTTCCCTGACTAAAGCGCGTACGCATAAAAAGACTTTTAGCCAGCATTTATTCTCGATAATGAAATTTTCCTTTGTGGATATGATGAAGGAGGTGGGGTTGGGGATTTTTCTGGGAATAGTTCTATCCGCCCTAGTAAACACATGTTTACCTTTAAGAATATGGATAAAATACAGCCTTTCTGGTCTATCTGGGTATATTTTTTCTTTAATCGTGGGCTTAACAATGTATACAACTTCAATTGCTGCTGTGCCTTTAGCAGATGCCTTTATGAAACAAGGTTTAAGCCAAGGAGCGGGTATGGTTTTCTTGCTGGCAGCGCCACTTACAAGTTATGGGACAATGCTGGTCCTAAAAAAAGAGTTTGGCACAAAAATTCTCTTACTTTATTTAGGCCTCATCGCTTCGCTTTCTTTGATATTAGGATTTATCTTTTCTTTTTTCTAAAAATTAGGAGGGATTATTATGAAAGATTTGAATCATTATGTCCAGAAGATTATTGCCTCTATAGAAAATCCTCGCATCCCTTTTCTCTATCATATCTTACTTTTTGCCGCGGCAATTAACCTGCGGAATTTCCTTGAGATATTCTCTACCCGGGCCTCAATTTCTTTTCAGTTGTTTCCGTCGCATTATCGGATTTATTTCTTTGCCTGGGTGGGAATGATTATATCGCTGCTACATTTTACTATTTTCTGGATAGACCTGGCATTGGCTATAGGAATAATTGTCTTTTTTATCACCCGAGAAAAAATAGGAAATATTCTAAAAGCCATATTTTCATTTTACTTTATTCTTTGTATTACCCCTATCGTTGACTTGATTATCTCTGGCGGAGCAGGCAGAAATATCGCCTATGCTAAACCCCAAAATATTGTAGAATTCCTGCTTATACCCAGAATACTTACTCCAGGCATGATGGTAACGAGCATAACCGCTCTTATCTTAATATTCTTATATTGCAAACTAAAAACCCACAACTGGAAAAAGGCATCTTTGGCGAGTTTACTGGTGTATGTGCTTTTACTTATCGG
The DNA here is from genome assembly GCA_964405005.1 of uncultured Planctomycetales bacterium. Taxonomy (GTDB): domain Bacteria; phylum Omnitrophota; class Gorgyraeia; order Gygaellales; family Profunditerraquicolaceae; genus CAYOMI01. The sequence goes on from CAYOMI010000010.1 coordinate 1,978, forward strand.
CTCGGTATTACCCTCAATATTAAAAACAAGTCATCCTGTGCCGATTATCCGCACCCTTTTTATCCTCTTTTTTATTGAGTTGGCTATAGTTTTTTATCTTATAGATAAAAAAATCTTTCTGGCTTTAGTTAAAGATGTGCGCTGGCTGCGCCTTCTTTACTTCGAGGCAATTTTTATCCTAGGTATAGTTTTAACTAGCCAGCCCCTCTTAAAAGTGATTCTTGCAAACTGGGATTCTTTTCTTTTAACGCTTATATCTATAGCTTTCGCCTGGCTAAGTAGTCTTATGTTTAACAATATAGAAGACGAGGTAATTGATAAAATCAGTAACCCACAGCGGCCTTTGGTAACAGAACAAATACCCGCAAATCTCTACCTAAAAATTGCTCTTTCTTTTGTCTCTCTGGCTTTAGTTTCTGGTTTAGCAGTTAACTTTCAGACCTTTCTCTTTAGTTTTATTTTAGTGGGCAGTTCCTTTTTTTACTGCCTCCCACCACTTAGATTTAAAAGAATACCTCTATTTTCTAAAATATTCATTTCTTTCAATTGTTTAATCTTGACTATGCTGGGATTTATCTTTGCTGGTCAAGAATTACTGAAATTCCCCTCCATATTTATCTGGTATTTCCTTATCTTTGTCACCTTGGCTTTAAATTTTATTGACCTTAAAGATTACGCAGGCGATAAAGTTGCAGGAATTCCTACCTTGCCGGTAATTTTAGGGCTCCAGAAAGCCAAGATACTTGCGGCAACAGCAAATTTACTCGCCTATGGTATGCTTGCCTTTATCTTTCTTGACTTTCGTCTCTTCCTACCTTCGCTTATCCTGGGAGTAATACAATTTTTACTCATCAACAGGAAAACCTATCAAGAAAAACCAGTGCTCATTACCCATATTGTAGGAATCTTCTTACTTCTTATCTATCTTTCTTTATCTGCTACTGGGAAGATTTAGGAAGGAATTTTTTAGTGGATACGCATACTTCCGAGAACCTTCTTGAAAAGGCGGGAGTATTTGGGGAAATTTTTTACTTCAGCCACACAGGTAACCACATATGCACGTTTGTTTTTTATCCAGCAGGCAGTAAGGACTCTTAATACTGTGTCCTCCACCCTTCCATCAAAAGTGAGCAATTTTCCAAACACCCTGCCGGCAAAGATATTACTCTCCATAATATTAAAGGCAGCAGGAAAAACCCGCAATAATTCCTCTTTATTCAACTCAAAAAATGTGCTTAAAAGTATATCTGTGGGAAATTCCGTGACCACCACATTTATGGTTTCCTGAAATCTATCCGTCGCATTATCGCGGCTGGCCCTGAGCATAATCACGGTTTTTCTCTCCTCCACTTCTTCCCAGTTGGCAGGTAGAAGCAGGGAAAAACCGTATTCTTTACTGCTGTAGCGTCTCCAGTTAAACTCGCAGCCACTCAAACTAAAAAATCCCCAAAAAATTATAAATGCTAAGATAATTTTTTTTGACGGCATTATAATCCTACTGCCTTAGGCATTAACTCGCCTTGCATAAACTTAATTAAAACCGGGCCAGCCACCACAATCATAATTGCCGGCAGAATACAGAAAAGAAGGGGGAAAAGAATCTTTAATGAGGCCTTAATGGCGTATCTTTCTCCATTCTGAAAACGCCTTTCGCGGGTGTCATCAGAGAGGTTTTTAAAGGCCTCTTCAATGGAAGTGCCCATGCGCTCTGCTTGGATGATGGTGCGGCTAAAACTGCTGACATCCGCCAACTTTAGCCTTCTGGACATATCCCTCAGCGCATCTGCCCGGGTTTTTCCCACCTGAATTTCACCTAATACAATACCCAGTTGTTCAATAAAGGCATTGGGGATACTCTTATCGATTACCCATTTAATGGCAGAGAGAAAATCCTGGCCAGCGCTAATGCACATATCCAGAAGGTCTACTGTCTCAGGGAAAACCTTGATAATATGTTCTTTTTTGGCTTTGATTTTATTCCACATCAGAAAATCGGGGATAAAAAATCCCAGCCCTGCTGCAGGCAAAGCATACATAGGAGATAGTAGCACAAAAACCATTATCCCTATTGCAATCCCCAGGAGAAGTTTAAATAATATCATCACTGGCAGATTAACTTCAATCCTTAGCACATCTGCCTGCTCCTGTATTCTTCTAAAATAGGCCCAGCGGGAAAAAATCTGGATTAAATAATTAAGGGGTTTTAAAATTCTGGGAAGTGACCTTTTTTGTAAAACCCCATAGGGAGTTTGCTGTCTAAAGGCAAAAGCCTCTGGTTTAAAATGTAAACGCGGTCTATATTTTATGTTCGCCAGGCTTGCGGCTAACAGATAAACCGCACCCAAGATGAATATAAAAACTACTACATAAAATATCATTTTTCTCTCTCTAAACCTTCATTCTGCTAATTCTCTGAATTAGAATCATACCAATTATTTGCAGAACCAGCGCTACAACTAAAAATGTGCGACCCAGGTTTGTCTCCAGCATAATATCAAAATGACCCGGATTCTGCTTATAGACAAAATAGGCAAAGGCAAAGGGCAGAACCATCATAATTAACCCCTGCAATCTTCCCTGCAGGGTAAGGGTAGCGATTTTCTCCTTTAATTTTAAGTTATTGCGAATGGTCTCTGCCAGCCGGCTTAAAACCCGCGTCAACTCTCCCCCTGACTCACGGGCAATTAATATGGAACTCACCAGAAGATTTACTTCTTCAATGGGCACGCGGTCTCTTAATCTCCTTAAAGACTCTTCTAAACTGATTCCCCATTTGTTCTCTTTAAGCACCAGGTAAAACTCTTGAGAAATGGGTGCGGGCATTTCCTCGCATAATACCTCAATCGCCTGAATAAAACTTAAGCCCGCCTTTAAAGAGGAGGAAAGCATCATCGTAGCATCCACTAATTGACTTTGAAATTTCTTCAAGCGTTGCCTTCTGGCTATATTGACCATAAGATTAGGAAAAACCAGACCAAGAATAAATCCTATAATCACAGAAATTATATGGCGCAGCAGAAGAAACCCCAATCCGGCAAAAATAAAGGGAGTAAAGTAAATAAAAACCATTCTTTTCTTTTCCCAGAAGATAAAAGATTCCTCCAGTTCCTCGGTTAATTTCAGCGCCCTTTTCTCCTGGACATCTTTATATTTCCTGATTATTAACAGAATTACCACCTCATATAAAAGCCAGGCCAAAAGAAAAATAGCACAGGATAAAGTTAGAAATGTAAGTAAAAGCAAAATACCTCCTTAGTTATCTGTTCTCGGCGCTCTCTGTGACATTACTTCCGCCCAACGGCACATATACCTCGCCCTGGCCAAATGAATCTGCCTCCTCGCGAAATTTTCCTGAAAAACTGTTTCTTAGATAATAGCCTAGGAGCAATATCGCTAAAATAACTATACAAAGCAAAATCACAAATTCTAAGATGGTCTGACTGTTTTTGTTATCTTGCGGTCTCTTCCACATATTTTATCTGGACAAAAGAACCCTGCTTTTTACCCGAGGTATTATTATTAAAAATGCTTAACTGGGCTTGTGCCCCATAACCTTTATAATACAAAATGTAGCCACCTGCAATAAAATTTTCAAAGGTAATATCAGGAAAGGGAAGTTTAAGCACGGCTAAGTTTTTCTTCTTAGAGTTTTCTTTGTAGAATTTTACTGTCTCTTCCATAGATGCCTTGTGGAACATTTCCCATCCCAGGCGAAACATCTCATCCTCATAAAACTGCCGCAGTTGCTCCGCCGATTCCTTGCTGACATATGTAAGAAAGGTCTGATTCCTAAAATTTATTCCTGAAAGCCGCACGCTTTGGGGAGGACGGGGAATATAACGCAGATCTTCTCCTGACTGGTCCTCCTGGGGCAGGAGAGTTAATAGGTCTTTCCAGGCAGGTCGGGTTTTCTCAGGAGGAGGAGAGCCTTTTGGTTGCACATACTGGGCGATAACGATTTGATTTTCATTCTCCTTGGGCTCTATGGCAATGCCTACCACCCAGTCATCTTTTTGAAAACGCAGGAGTTGGCGCAAACCTTCTTTTTTATCAAAAATAGTGCGGAACTCCTTTTTGCTAAAATAATCGCGGTAGAAATCTACAATTTCATCTATTTCCTTTGCGCTAAAATACAGGTAGGAGGTGATATCCTTATCACCCAAGCGCATAGTATGCGTATCTGCCAGGCGCGACTGAGGCAAAGTAGGAAGAGTAAATTTTTGGTCTTCTGTAGCAACCGAGAAAGCAAAGCATAAAAATAAAAGAGCAAGGAAAAAAAGCACGCCAAGATAATTACTTCTATATTTAAGCATATTTAATAAGCAGTAGTCATTTCTGTTTCAAAAAGATGTCTATCTTCTTCATCCCATCCGCCAGTTGAGCCTTGGCAGGAGAAAAAGGTGAAGAAATCCGACATCGCTACTGGCCTGATGGTTTCGCAGTTATTATCGCAGAGTGGCTCATTAGAGGGGTGTTCAGGAAAGGCGTGCGAAACCGCACTGGAAGAGACCTCTCCATAGCGAAAATTCCACAACCCTAAATTGTTGCTTTTCTTATAGCGTTTAACCGTCACATAAATATAGTTTTGGTCTGTCTGACCTATTGTATCGTGATTCATAAAATCAAAACCCATAGGAAATAAATAATTCATCTCTTCTCCGGTGCATAAGAGCCAAAAAACAAAAGTGCCAAATATCCAATCTACCGGCAATGACATCCAATCAAGCCACCAGGGAACAAGTATGCTCCCCATAATAATTCCAGCCACGCAATTGCAAATCTCATCAACCGCAAACCAACTGAAATAATCCAAGGCATAGAGGGTGTTTCCAATAACTTCTACTTCTGCATAGTTATCATAAGATTTGTAATTGTCGACACTATTGTCATCATAACAGTTGGTGCCAGTAGTAGAACTGGGATCATTCCAGCCATATCCGGAAACTATCTTTACTGGACTGCTATAACCCGGCTCTATAGAACCAAAATGCCAATAACCATTTTCTTTATCTGTCATAAAACGGTTGAAGCCGGATTGGGTATATTTTCTGATTAGCTTTCTTGTCTCATCGCTTTTAGCCGGATTATCTCCTTCAAAATATTCCTTGTTGTATTGCTGAATACAGGCATTGCGCTCATTTTGGTTGGGTTGCGGACAGAGCACAGTTATATCAGAACTCCCATAGACTCCCTCCAGAAACTCTTCAAAGGTCGGCCGCGGCTCATCCACCCCTACATTCTCAAAGGCATATTGCAGAGCACTTCTTTTGGCATTGGTCCAGGCCATACGGCTTTCTCCTAAAGCCATCTGATACTCTGCCATTACTGAAACAATGAAAGCAATATAGGTAATGATTGCTATTACCCAACACCACACCTGGCCACAGGCAACTTCTATGGCAATTGCGATGGCTGCGGCAGTTGCCCGGCCAGCCATCTGGTCGCTTATTAAACCCAGGGCTAAAAGCGCGGCACTTAAAGTACTTGCTCCTGCCAGCGCTGCACTATCTGCAGCATTGCTCACCTCGGTTTTAAATATACTAATCTGCCCGAGATTAACCGTAATCATTACCAGAATCAACACCACGCAGATAATGGCTACTAAATAAGGAAATATCTGTCCGCGGTTATACTGAGTTTTATATTTAGAAAATAATTCCAACATATAATACTCTCCATAAACAAGACCGGGTCTTTTAACTTATGCAGAATGTTTCAAGACCCGGTCTTGCTTGAGAATACTAACTATGGCTGGCATTCTCTATATTCAAATTCGTTAATGTCGTATCCTTCCATCACGTCTTTATACTCAGAAAAATCATCAAGACCTTCATCATTACCATCCGCATCTGGGTCATAGGTTGGACCATGTATTGCTTGATTGACGCACTCCCGCCGACATTCCTCTACACACTCGTTGTAGTCCGCATCGTCTGTAGTGGTCGTAGGGTCATCAGGGCAATCACAATCTTCGAGTGTGGAAGGAGGCCTGGTGCAACACATCTGGTTTTCTATCCTTGAGATAATCTTGTTTGCTTCGTCCTTTTTCGATTTTAATTCATTTATATACTCGTTAGTGGCATCCATCACGGTCTGGGCGCTGCATAATGGCTCACCATAACCCCTCAAGACATGGCAATTACAGTCTGGTTTCAGGCAAGTGCGCGTTCCTGTAACATACCAAAGATAGTACTTAGACCAATAACTGTTGCTCAAGTCCTCGGAGCGCTCTTTACAACACCAATCCGAACAGTGCGTTACCCATTCCCAATGCCCATGTTTCCATTCTGGCACTACCCAGCAACAGGGATACAAATTATTCCAGCTATAAAACTGCCAACAAGAAGAACCACCCCATAAAATACAATTCATCGCTGGCAGGACATAGTTAGTAGAATAATCTATTATCTCGTTAAAATGCTCTATAGCATCGTTTAAATCATCTATTGCATCTGCCTCTATCTCTGCGCAGGACTCTCCGGCCAGGGTCTCACTGCTGATACAGGCAGATTTTTCATCCATGGTCTTCAAATTTTCATCCTCACAACAGTCATACAAATGGTCCACTTCCTCCTGAAGTTCCTTAGCCTCCTCTTCCATCTCTTCTGCTGCGTGGTCTAATTCATCTGCTGCATCATTTAATTCATCGGCTGCCTTGCCCCAGGTAAACCACCAGCAAATCTCCCAGGGGTCATCGCAGTCATCTGCTTTATCGCGCATATCAGCGGCATTTACGCGCAACTGACAGGCCATGCCACACTTAGGCGCACCACTACCACCCGCGGGTTGAGTTTGGGTGGCAGTACAGTCTGCAGTACTAACATTACAGGCCTGGCAGCAATTCTTGTAGGCATCACTATCATAATCAGGAATCCCGTCTCCATCGTTATCTTTAACATCACAGTCAGTGCCACAGATATTGATTACCTGCTGCGCAAGCAATGCTGCCTGGGTACTCACAGTGTATTTACAGTAACATTTTACATAACAGTAGCAATCAGGGTCAAAATCCTCGTTGATATCGAAAGGCTCACTCTCGTCGTAATCTTCCGCACGACACTCAGGGTCATCTTTACAAGACTCTCTACACTGCGTATCAGCCAGTTGTAGAGAAACACCCGTGCCGGATAAATTGGCAGGTTTAATTTTTTGTTCAGGAGGCAGGGAAAAATCTGGCTTAAAAACCCATTCTTCAGTTAAGTCCAGGGGCACATGCTGGCAGCCAGGACATTCAGTAGTTGCAGCCGTGCCTGCAGTTTTAGAATAAGTAACTGCTGAGACATCCTGTCCAGGCTGAACTGGGAAAAGGGTTCTTGGCTGTCCAGCCACCAGACGGCCTTTTTGGTAGTCAACTTGGCGGGAGGCATAATTAGCATTAAACCAAACCCAGATGCGCACAATGCCAATCGTCAAAACTAAAATAGCAATGAAGGCAAAAACAAAATCCAGAATAGACTCGGATTTTTTATTCATAAGATATCTTAGATTACTCCTCTGTCTCCCAGGTTCTCTCTCGATGAATCTCTGTGCCTACTTTATCCTCGCTATATTCTATACGGTTGGTATCCTGGTTGTGTTCAGCATCAGTCTGGGTAACCAAATAACCACCATAAGTATGTGGACCTAGAGTCTCTGTTTCCTCATACTCTGGCAGGGGTATCTGGTCTGGATCGCTTATTCTGGCATCACTCTCCGCGTTATCAAAACGAGTATATAATGTCGTAGTAACTGTATCAGTTAAATCTGAGGTTTTTACATTTCTAATTTTTCCGCTACTCTCCTCCTGTTTAGTCACAGAAGAGTCATATGCTTCTTGCCTTGTGCCTTCTTCCTTATACACGCTTACGGGAACGCGCACTGTGTGTTCGCTTCCATCAAAGCCAATGGTGTCCTTTTCTTTACGCGGCAGGCCAGTATCTGAGTTTTCTAAAACCATATCATTTATTTCGTAAAAAGCGAAATTAGAATCCTCACCTTTAGGGCTGGAATCCTGGTCACCTGCTATGCCTTTCTGCCACATCACGCTGGCTGAACCAGCCAGGGTAGCCTCCTGGCCTTGACCAAATCCAGAAAACAGATTGAAAAAGCGCGCCTCTTTTCTTACGGTGTAAGAGACGCTACTATTACGGTCATAGGCTTTCTTAAGGGCTTTGCGAAAGGCCTCCATCTTCAACTGATTTTCCAGTTCCAGGCGCTGACCATACATTAAAATCATAGAAAAACACAATAAAATTAACGTGCCCAAAATGGTCAACTCCACTGCTGCCTGGGCTTTATTATTAGTGAGGAATAATTTATTTTTCATTTTAATGTACAATCTCATTTAAGTCAAATGTTTTCAAGACCACTTGTGAACCATCCTGCACTGCCGAAGAAACAGACCTTTCATCCTGTGTATAACTCTGGGCCTCATCCAAATGCGCATCTCTTTCTTTCTGGGTTTTATTTTCCTGTTTATTGGCAACGGATTTGACAAAGGTATTTGTGGCGCCTTTATATTGGTCAATTGACTGGTCCCATTTTGTCCAGAAAAAATAATCTGCGGTGTGCATTACCTTACCTTGCAAGGTTGTCTTAACAATGGGCTGGATAAAAAAGAGGGTAGCCAGCACTACACTTAAAGTCAGAGTCCAGGTTAATAAACTATTGCCTCTACTTAGCATAAGAATCCACTCCTTCACGTCTAGTAAAAGTGGTGTTAGTAACACTATAACTTACGCTCATACCTTCAGGCACAGTTTCTCTGCCACCAGAGTCCTTAACAAACTCTCCCCCAGTATAACTTGTGGTATTAGTAGCAATCGTAGTATTACTCAGCGACGTAGTATGCCCTGGAGAATACTGCTGACCAAGTTCATCTGCTTCTTGTTTAATTCTCCCTTGATAAGCCCTCTTGATATAAAACTGCATAATCAAGAGGGTACTTATAATCACGCAGATTAAGACTGCATATTCCAGCAGACTCTGCGCCTGCCTTAAATTAGAATATTTTCTCATAACTGCTGCCACCCTTACTGAGTAAGGTTATAATTCTCTACTTCCTCTTTCTGATACTCATCAAACCTTACCTTCTCCTTTGCTGCAGACTCAGTCTTTGTTTCCTGGAGAGAGGTGATCTGACCTCCTGTTCTTGAACTAAAAGAATGGGCGCCTTTATCCAGAGTGCCGGTAGCAGTTTTTCCAGACGGAAGAAAATCACCAATTGTCTCATCTGTAGCCACCTCTTCCTTAATAGTCTGGTCAGTAGCCATGGTTCTCTTACTATGAATGGTGGTTCCGCCCGCAGAAAACTGCTCGCCCATCTTATCTGCCGATTCTTTCAGGCCTCCTGAGACGCCTCTTTTTACAAATGCCTGCATTATAAGTAAAGCAGCAATTACAACGGCTAATAAAATTGCGTATTCCAGAATAGACTGGCCTTTTTTCTCTCTAATAAACATTATTTTCACCTCCTATTTCTTTCCTCTTGCAAACCCGCATTGCAATTTGCAATTTGCAATTTGCAATTACGGCGTAGTAGCGTTTATTGTCTCCACGCTAACTGCGGTTGTCTCAGTGGTCTGCTGCTGCTTCTTTTCTTCTTTGCCACCTTTAGACAGAACATTTTCATCTATAAAATTATCTTTATCCACGGTTGTCTCGCGGAAATCCTCAGTGTATAAAGGAGCGTTTTGACCAGTGGGGAGTTCATCCTTTCCTGCATCCATCAAATATCCGATAGCCTGCTTTTGTTTATCTTTCATTGCTCCTTTTAAAAGCACTTGCGTAACTCCTGCGGCAATCGCAATCACCAGGCCTAAGACAATCGCGTATTCTGCTGTGGACTGTGCTCTTTTTCCCTTAAGAAACATCCTTATCACCTCCTTTAATATCCTTATTCTTATTGAGTCCCATTAAAAACCCCTGCGGTTAAATCATCAGTTGTCTGCTCCAATGCCTCGCCGGTTTTGTTGTAGGCGCTGGAAATTTTATCCTTGATGCCACCACTACCTAATAATACCGCCACAACCACGGCAATAACTGCACCCAAAAGCAAGGTATACTCCAAGATGCTCTGACCTTTTCTTAAATCTCTATCCATCTCCTTCACCTCCTTCTTTTTTTCTTTGCGTTTAATTTTTTCTGGGAACCGTATAAGTCAATTCCTCTTGAACCTGTTTTAAGCGCGCATTCATCGAACGATAAACATACTTATGAGTTATACTTATCGCTATCACCACAATAATAAAAAGCATCACATATTCTATAATACTCTGGGCTTTATTCATTAGTTTTGGGTTCCGCCTATTAAATTTGTGCCGCCAGTAATATAAGAATTTACCGTATTAAAATGCTGGCTAAAACTCCCGTCTCTTGAGCGCGTGATAAAATCTACCACAATCAAAGTGATGATGGCAATGGCTACCAAAAGCACATATTCTATTACTGCCTGGCCAAAGCGAGCAAAGCGAGAATTTATTTTCTGCTTAATTATTAAAAACTTTTTTAAACTCATCTATTAACCCCCCAATAAAAAACCGAGTTACAGTGTCTTTTAACTTCTGATAACCCGGTCGATGGTTTCGCTACTGACCCCCAGCAATAACTTATTAATGAAAACAACTCTTTGGCGAACATCGTCCCGTGGCTTTTTGCAAAGCCCACCTCCTTTGGCTTTGCTTATCTTATGCGTCGCCTTTAGCCTTTTTTTTAAATCCTCAAATTGGCACTTAAAATATACCATTTGTATATATTAATGTCAAGCGGATTTCTGGATAACAAGAAACCGCTTTCTTTAAGCCAACCTACACCAGAGTCTTTTTCCCTGGGTAAAGATAATCTCCTTTTCGTTTATGCGCCTAAGGGCATATTCAAGGTCTCTCAAGAAAGCATAATCAGAGGGAGCAATAAAGGTTGCCAGAATAAATTCTTTTTCCTCTTTCAGTTGAGTTTTTAGGTTATAAAACCGCTCTTTTATGGTCGAGAAGTCAGTATCCTCATATCCTGCCGGCAAGAAATGCCACTTTACATACAAATCTAAGGCCTTCAGATAAAGAATAAATAATTTCCTGAGCTCTTCAGGAGTCTCAGCAGGTAAATGCAGGAGTTCGATTGAGAAAAAATGCTGGGAGGAGGCAGTATAGGTGAATAATTCAATTTTATGGCTAAAATCCTGAAAGGCTTCTTCTAAATTGGGCCAATGGCTAAGATAGATTTTTGCCAGGCTCTCTGGACTCGTTTCCCCAGAGGAAAAATTGCTTAAAATAACCAGTTTTATCTTCTCGTTAGGGTTGGTCTTTAAGGCAGCGCCTGTGAGGGTGAGTGTTCTATCTCTATTAGGCTGTAATAACTCCAGGGTTATAGGCGCCAAATAAAACTCTTTTTTTAAGGGTTCAAAATAAAAGGAGTTAAACTCTCCCATTGATTTTACCTTACGAAATTGTCCAAACTGCCAAGACCAAAGCCCAAAAATAAACAAATACTTTTGGGATTTTTCCACCGGTATTGTCTCTATCTCCTCGAACTTATTTCCATAAAGGGTTAAGCGTAGCCTCTGTTTCTCTTCAGAGTTTAAATTTAACAAAAAATCAAAGAACTCTTTAGGAGGAACCTCATAACCTGGAGCAGTAAAAAGAACCAGTGGATTATCCTCCTGAAAATATTTATCTAGGTAACTTTTTGTATGATGAAGCGTAGAGGAAAAATCATAGGGAATATGGGAAGTAGACCAGACAGTGTGCAATTGTCCATCCAAATAGTAATCCATCCCTTCCCCTAAGCTTACTTTTACACACCATACTTCTTGAAATATACTTGAAATGATGCGAAAGATATATAAACCTAATGCTTTAAACTCTTGCAATTTATTAGAATAGAGAGAGATTTCTTCAGAAGTAAAGCTTTGACCGATAAGTGAATTAAGGGCTGGGCCTTGAACTAATAAACTATACAACAGAGCCTCGGTCTTAGCTAACAAATCCGCTGCGTGGTAGCCTGCTCTACTTCTAATCGCCTCGCTAATATAGTAAGCGCCTCTTACCAAGCAATCGGCAACTTTAAGTAAGATTGCACCAGTAGATTCTCCTTCCCAGCTAGGTTCAGCCTCAGGAACCTTGGGTGTTAGAAGGACTTCTTCAGCCGGGGTCTCTACAGGTACCTGCGCAGCTGGCGGCGTGACTGCTTGAGTAGGAATCTCAGGAGTTTCTTCTGCTGGCAGCAAGAGGGGCGGGCTAGGCGTTTCAGCAGGAGCCTCTGTGAGTAGGGGGGGTTTTGGCACGGCTAAATCCGGTCGCTGCCTTCTTTTTTTACGCCTCCTGCCCACAGGCATACTTAAACCCGCTTCTTTTATGAGGGAATTAATACTGGATTTAGAAACCTTAACCTGAAATTTATCCCAGATTAAGGCTACAAATTGGCGACAACTTAGACGGGATTCGGTTTTCTTCTTTTCTAGGATAAAATTTATCAGTTCTGGCTTTAATTTATAAATTGTACCCATAAATTTTCCAGTTTGGACATTTATAAATTCTAAACAGAATATACCACAAAAATTCCTTTTTGTCAAGAAATATTTAGATTGGACATTTTTAGTCTGTATTGTAACTACGCTCGCCTGCGGCGCCTCGCTCTGTCTGACTTCGTAGATAGCAAGACAACCCTGTCCGGTCAACGTCCTCGGACCTGTCCTCACTCGAAATCAAGCCAAACCACCCGCTTGGCTGTTCTTTCTCAAATTGGGGTTGATAAAAGGCTTAAAATATGCTATAATTTATCCAGTAAGAGGTTAAAACTTGCAATGCGGGTTTGCAGTAGGGGTTGCGTAGTAAGTTGAGAAAAGTGACAACTTGACAAATTGCACAAGATGTGCTATACTTTATTTAGAACTAAGAAAATAGTTCTTTAAAAATTATAATTTTGCGATAAAGGTAAACTATCCGAAAGGATGGGGCACAAAGCTAAAGGGCCTAATCTCCGACGAGATGTTGGGGAATGGTAGCCAGTTGCCGAAAAGAAACGAAAGCACCCATTAAGCCCATTCAGGATAGAATGGGCTTTTTTGTTGGGTTATGGGTTATGACCCCGCCCCCTCTATGGATAGGCGGGGTTTTTTATTACAAAGGTGTAAAGATGGTGCAGATAAAAGACAAAATCAGGACAGTAACATTCCTTACGCGCGAGCAGATTGATTATTTAGATAAACTCGGCAAGGACGCCCTGTTTTATCAGGGCCATAAAATTTCGCGCAGCCAAATCTTAGCGGAGTTGGTGAATTTTTTAATTGGTCTGGGAATAAGTATGCAAGAGGTGGATTTACACGACGAGACTTTAGCCGACGGATTATTAGACCTCTTGCACAATAACCACGACGAGAAAAAAGATGAGTACAAAACTGCCTTATAAATTTGGGCTGATTGTTTTTCTCTTAACTCTATTTATTTTGCAGGTCCCCACCAGCCACGTATGTTTTGCCTTGCCGGAAGTAGACCAGGTGGTTTCCGGCGAGGCGCAAATTCAATATCCTGATGCAACTACCTTGAAGATCGACGCTGCGGATAAAACTATCATCAATTATAAATCCTTCGACATAAAACAAAATGAATCGGTATTAGTCAATCTGCCGAATGTAAATAATGAAATTTTAAACCGCGTCTTAGGAGACAAGGCCAGTGAAATTTTAGGTAAGTTAAGTTGTAATGGAATTTTTATCCTGGTTAATCAAAATGGTATTTATTTTGGGCCGAGTAGCCAGGTAGATGTAGGAGGCCTGATTGCTTCCACAAGAGATATTACCAACTCTGACTTCTTAGATTCCAAATATATTTTCGGAAAATTATCCAAAGAGCAGATGGATATGCTTCTCTTAAATCAAGGAAAAATCAATGTCAGAAAAGGCGGATTCGGGGTCTTAATTGCCGGGGGAGTAGAAAATCAGGGAAGTATAATTTGCCCTATGGGAACTATTGCCTTGGCAGCCGGAGATATGGTGAGAGTGGATATTTCTGGTGATGGGATGATTTCTGTGGCTATTGACCAGGCTACTGCCTCCACTATTTTAGACCAAGAGGGAAAACCCATTACTGACCAAGTAAAGAATACTGGCACACTTCAGGCAGACGACGGGGTAGTGCTTTTAAAGGCAGAGGCAGTTAATGATGTATTTAGAACCGCGATTAACTTAGGAGGATATGTCAAGGCCACCAAAGTTGAGGCAAAGGACGGTAAAGTCCAGATTGTTACTTCTGGCGAGGTTAAAAGTAAAGCTGAAATAAGTGCAGGTAAAATTGAGATTAGTTCACCTACAGAGGCAATAGCCAAGAATGTCCAAATTGAAGGGGGAAACATCACAGCCACTAAAGAAGGTATAACTATACTTGCCACGGATAATATCACTCTTGAAGCGGACCTGAAAGCTACAGATTCAGATATTCTGCTTCAAGCAGACTATGATATGGATGGAGTAGGTGGAGTTTACCACCTGGAAGGAACCATTCAGACCCTAAATATAGGTAATATAGAAATTAAGGCCGCAGATACAGTCAAACTCTTAGGCGAGATAAAGACCGATGCTGGCGAGATTGAAATTATGACTCCCGGCGATGTGAAAATTAATGCGGATTTAACTGCCGAAAGAATCGAAATCAGCTCCCCAACCGAGGCCATTATAGCCAAAAATGTCCAAATTGAAGGAGGTAGGCTTACTGCCACCAAAGAAGGCATAACTGTCCTGGCTACTCAGGATATTACCCTGGAAACAGATTTGACTAGCCAAGAAGCAGATGTGCGCATCTTTGCTGACTATGATGGAGATGGATTAGGCAAAGTTAGCCAGTTAGAGGGGACTATCCAGGCCACAGGAATAGGCAATATCTATATTGATGGCTCAGAGACAATGACGCTTAACGGCAAGATAAAGACGGATTTAGGCTTTATAAAGATTGGTACGCAAAGGGCTCCTGAACATATTGAAGGCAGCCCTTATTATATCCATACCCAGGGAGATTTTGAGATTATTAAGAGCGAAAAACAGGGCGATACAATGATACTTACTACGGCCAGAGGCGATGTATTGAGGTATAATGCCACAGGTAATCTTACCTTAGAGGCAGTAAATGGGAGAATCTTAGACTTAACCCAGACTCCTCTACCTGGTGATTACCTGCGGTTAATTGGCCGGGGCGTGGAGGTCAGTTCCCTGGCGGTAAATACGGAGATATATAAAAATATAGAGAGTTTAGAGATTGCCGCCAGTCACGTGGAGGAGAACCGGGTAACCTTAGAGGGAGAGGATGTAAAAGTAACGTATCTTGTAACCAACAACCTTACCTTAAGGTCAGACTATAATGTAAATACTTCACCTGGCGTAATCATCCAGGGTAATCAGGTAAAAATCATCGCCCAGAAATTTGGTACAGAAACTATACCTTTAAATATTGAAGCAAACCTTACGCATATCCAAAGACTCGACGGAAATATTGAAATAATAGAAAGTACAGGTATTGGTACAAGTATAATGTTACGTGGTCCTCCCGACGGATTTGGGCAGATTCTGTATCAGAAAAACACCCACCTTATCTTAGAAGCTGCCAAAGTCTGCCTCATCGGGCCGGAGCCTCTCTACCTATCCGGAAATATTACTTTTTATAATTTAGAGTGTCTTATCCCCAATAAAGAAATATATTTTGAAGCCAATAAAACTTATATATTCAAAGGTAATATCTATATACAAGGAATCCCCGGCTATGACGGCTTAATTAAACTTTTCTCAAGTCAGGAAGGAACTCCTTGGTATTCTGATTTCTCAGGCGCCACCAATATTGATATAAGTTATGTGGCCATAAGAGACGCTTATAATTTAGGTGATACTATCCTCATTAAACCTGCTACGAACTGGGGCAATTGCCAAGGCTTTGATACTGATCCTATCTGGCGCAGGAACCTTAGTTATGACCCTTACTGGTCAATTCCCCAGAACTGGGATACGGGAACAGTGCCGGGGCCAGATGATGAGGCAAGTTTTGATAGTGGCTGCAATGATGATTCTTATGTAGATACGAGTTTTGGCGGAACCATCAATAAATTAACCATTTCTGGCTATACCGGAACTATTTACCTGCAGAAAGCCCTGATTGTCCAAGATACCGTAAGTTTAGGCACAGGAACCTATACCTTAAATACCAATGGCTCTAATCTTACTACTAAATACTTCACCCAGTCGGGTGGAACCTACAGCCAGCCCTCCGCAGATTTAACCGTAAAGGCAGGATTTACCAAAACCAATGGAACCTTTAATCAGGCAGGTGGAAGAATTGTATTTGACCTCGTCAGTGGCCAAGAAAACAGCGGTTATTACTATTTCTATGTTACCACTGGTGGAGCGACCTTTAAGGAAGTCTTATTTACCCGCACCAGCAGTGGTATAAATACCTATTGCTTCTTTAAAGATGATATGAATGTTGCCGGAAATGTAACGATGAGTAGTTTTGCCAGCCGTTCAGGTGTTGGCGGAGAAGCAAGTGGCAGAACCGTTACTGTGGGAGGAAACTTAAGTATCATTAATACTTCAGATTGGTTTTTTGTGGGCCAAGGCCCTACTCAAGAATTAACCTTTGACATTAAAGGTGACTTTAATTTGAATTACTCTAACTGTTATTTTGATGCTAACCTTACCTTTTCAGGCACGGGCACCCAGAATTATTATCAATCAGCAGGCTATATGAAGGATCAAAATGGTGGGGATGGAGTCAATATTACGGTAAGTAAATCCTCGGGAACCCTATACCTGCAGACAAACTTAGACCTTATTGAAACTTATAGTGAATACTCCGCAGATTATGCCTTTACCTTAAACTCAGGAACCGTGGATACCAATGGTAAAAGTATGGAAATGGGTAATTTTACGATGAATAATGGCACCTTTATTGGTTCTGCAGGCAGTATGACCATGTTTAAATTCAGCCAGTCAAATGGAGACTTTACTGCGCCTTCTGGCACTATGACAGTCAAAGCTGGTATGAACAGAACGGGCGGAACATTTACTAAAAATAACGGAACAATTCAATTTG
>CAYOMI010000011.1:0-18970 GCA_964405005.1 uncultured Planctomycetales bacterium
TAGTATTGAAGAATTTTAATTCTTTGATATGTAGTTTTAAAATCCCCACTATTTTAAGCACGTCTTCTAAAATCTGCGTAGATTGTGCAACCACAGCAGCTTTTTTAATACCTTTAATTCCTTTTACTGGTATATTTACAATGTTATCAATTAATATAGTCCTATCTTTTAGTTGTCCAACTATACCTTGCACCTCTTCATGTTTTTTATCGCCAATAACAATGATTTTATAGCCCTTTTGTTCCATATTTCTTACAATTTTATGGATTTCTTTAACCATAGGGCAGGTGGCATCCACAATATGGTAGCCTGATTGTTCTGCCTTCCTTAAAGTAGACAGACGACTGCCGTGCGCTCGGATAAGAAGGATTCTGTTTTTGCCTGGCGTAAGCCGATTAATTTTTTTGATGCCTGCTTTTTCAATTTCTTTTACTACCTTTTCATTATGGACAATATCTCCCAGCATATAGACGTTTTCTTGAGAGGATGCGGTTTTCAGGGCTATATCCAAAGCCCTTCTTACGCCGAAACAAAAACCCGCGGATTTAGCCAGATTTATATTCATATTTATTTAGTTATATATTTATAATACTTCGGGAATATTCCAAGAGTAATTTTTTGTATCGAGGATACATTTTTGTAGATGTAAGACATCTCTGCGCTATATTTACATAATTCGATATTTCTTTTTTTGCATATGATAACGAGCCGGTTTTTAATATAATCTCCTGCATTTCTAATAAATCTTTTTTATTTAGTTTATTTTTGGTAAAAGCCCTTCTTATGGTTAATTTCCCCTCTTTGTTTGCGTGGTGATAGGCATACCAGATAAGAATTGTTTTCTTGGCTTCTTGCAGGTCAGAAAGGGTGGGCTTGCCGGTTTCTTGTTCTTCTGCGAATATATTTAAGATATCATCTTTTATCTGGAATGCCCTGCCAAGATATATTCCGCAGGCAAAAAGTTTATTTATGTCATTTTGTTTTGCGTGGGCTAATGTTGCTCCTATAGTTAGAGGGAAGGCAAAACTGTAAGCCGCGGTTTTATAATCATATATTTTGTAGATATCAGTTTTACTAATCTGCTCAAAGCTTTTTAATCCAGCCAAGAGTTCCATAAATTCTCCCTTTTCAGTATATACCGCTGCCTCGAGCAGTTTTTTTAAGGCCCTTTCCTTGCATTGCGGGTTTATAGCGATGGATAAAAAGGCCTGGATTGCTAATGTATGGACAATGTCACCGGTGATAATTGCTAAATCCTGGCCATTGAATTTAATGTTTTTATATTTGGCAAGATATTTATTAAGTAATTCATGCATTGAGGGTTTGCCGCGACGCGTAATTGCTTTATCAATAATATCGTCGTGAATAAGCATAAAATCATGCAGAAGTTCAAGTGATATTGCGCTCTGGTATAGGCCGGCCGCAGCTTTTTTGGCAAAACCCAAATAGCCAAGGATAAAAAGAATTGGCCGCAGGCGTTTTCCTCTTCTAAGGATAAAGTCTTTAATATGCCTGAAGATAAGGGGGGAATTTTTACGCAAAGAATATAATTTATCTATGCTGCGAATATAATTGGTGAGTTCAACTTCAATTCTGTTTTTTAACTTTAGAAACATAAGTCCAATGTTAACATAGAGAGCGGAGGAACGCAAATAAAATCTATATAATTTTTTCACAGTCGTCCAAAAAATAAATTCTTAAATTGCTTATTAAATTGAATTTGACTTCTTGCTACTGTAGGGGTATCATTTATATAAAGTTGCAGAAGGGTACTTATGGAGTTTAAATAGGTTAAATTTAAGGTAAATTTATTTAAAAATGGATAAGAATAATCTCGGTGTATACAAACGTTTTATTAAGGGCGTAGGCCAGATTCTTGCTTTATCTAAGCTTTATACCGTTAACCACCCAGTAGTTAAGGCAAAGGCAAAAGAGATTTTTGAGGAAATCACTAACTTTATTTCCGCCAATGGCATATTGGTCTTTTCTGAATCTTCAGAGGCTACATTATTAGTTAATGGCGAAGAACTTAAATCCGAAGATGGCTTAATGGCCCGTTTTATACAAAGCTTTCGTAAGCTTAAAATCGGCTCCTTGGATTTGATGCCGCAATTGACGCTTGATGAATTTTGTATATTTATAGATTTATTGAATAATGCCGAGACATTGAAAGAGGAAGGCAGCGTTAAAGAATTCTTAAAGGAAAGGAACACAACGCACCTGGTGCCTTCTTTCGCCACTTATAAACTGGTAAATGAGCACGAAGCCATAGTAAAAGAGGGTAGTGTTGTAAAAATTGAGGACCTGCCCACTGAAGTAATAGAAAAGTTTGCCCTGGATTTAAACAGCGGACAGATAAATAAAAAACTTAAAGAAGGAAATCAGATTTATCAGATATTGGCCCATGATCCAGAAACCCTTTCTCATAAGATAGTTGATTATGTTAAAGATAAAGACCATCCCGATGAGTTGATGAAAATTTTATGGTTAATCGCAGACTATTTGGTAGATGAGGTTAGTACAGTCAGGCAGGAAGAGATTAATCATAAGGTTTTAAATGAACTAAAGGATAGAGTCCTTATTTTATGGGAAGAAAAGAAGGTTAAGATGCCTCTAACCGAAGAAATGCACAAGACATTTACTGTAATAAATGCTGCTTTACAGATAAAGGGTTTAATTTCCCTTTACAAAAGACATAAAAAAGAGCTGGAGACCATAACCAATAAACTCAAGGATATAATAAATACCCTTCCGCCGGAAAGCCAGTTATACTGTAAGGTAAAGGAAGAATTGAATAAAATCGGGCAATTTCAACCAGGAATTAATTTGTTTCAAAATTCCTAATACCTTATTATTTTCATTAAATCTCTTGCCAAATATCTTTAAAAATAGTAAAATATTTATCTAATTTTTCGGGCCCATAGCTCAGTGGCAGAGCAGGTGACTCATAAACCGACCGAAGCGATTTTGGTAACTTATTGAGAACACTGTAACTGTGAATTCTACTAATCAGTTACGGAATTCTTTGAGTGGTGCGAGCTGGTACGAACTGGTGTAAATTGGTAGGTATACTGGACACTATTTGGACACTGATATATTATTCGATTATTGGCATTTTTGTGCTAAAATTATAGTGGTTAGAAGAAAGGAGATAATATGACTAAAGGTGAAGCTGTTGGTATAGCTTTATTGTTTTGCGATTATCTGATTGATGAAAAGAATAGTAATAAAAAAACGTTAGCAGGTGTCTTTTCGGGGATTTATGGGAAAAAATTCCCCTCACCCTGTAGACCATTTTGGATTTATGCTTCATTCACAAACTTGGAAGGTGAGCATACATTTGCCGTCAATATTGTTTTTGAGAAGACAAAAAATGTACTATTGAGTATTGGTGGCAATTTGACTTCAAAAGGGCCAGACGGGGTTATTGAGTTGGCTCTGCCTGTGAATAATCTGATGTTGCCAGAGCCGGGACCTTGCGGTGTTACTTTGCACATTGACGGAACAACCATTATGAATAGGACTTTATATTTGAACGAAGTTCCAAAGGAATAGGAGGAGAAAATATGGCTGTTATAGATTCAGTTTTTATCCTTCCGATGGGAAATGCCTTTACCGAAAGCGCCAATCCTAAAACAAGCGAATCAGTAATAAAAGAATTTGACGAGAAAGAGGGTGTCGATTGTACTTCAGCTGTTTCAAAAGTAACTATTGATATTGAGAAACTACCAGAAGAAGCAGGTTGTTTTACAATAGCTACTATGAAGAAATGGCTTTTGACAATCGATGAGCAGGAATGGGATAATTTTATTGGAAGGCAAATATTTAATGATGAACTATGAGCTACAAAAAAGGAGATATTTGTATTTGCATTGTTGATGAAGCAGGAAAATCTCGTCCAGTTTTATTTTGGGATGATTGGGAAAAGGCGGGTGACCGGCCTACTGCTTTAGTTATTCCCTTCACAAGCGTAACTTCAAAATCACGTTACAAGCCAACCATAACTATAAAGAAAAATACACTAAATAACCTTACTGAAGATAGTATATTAAAACTTTATCAATTTGGTTGTGTAAGCAAAGATGTCTTGGGTAGGGTAATTGGTAAGCTCTCGGACACAGAGCAGAAAGAAATCAATAAACTCCTCACTGACGCTTTCCCTTTCTCGGATAATTTAAGTAGTGCTCCCGCAATTTTAGAAGCCGAAGTTAAAACCAATCAAAAAGAAGATAATAAGGAATAATGGATAAAAAGTCGGCGTTTGTAAAAATGCTTGAAAGGTTTTGGCCAAAGAATAAGGCCAAAGGATTGCTTGCACAAACAGTTTTCTACGATGAAATCAATAAGGATATTTTTGGCGTAGAAGCAAAGGATAAAATACTGCTCGGATGCTGGCTTTTGGCTCCTAAAGACTCCGATTTCTATAAATTCCGGTTTTCTTTCTTTGTACATCCACTGGTACAAAAAGCAGGTCAATATAATACCGACCCAAAGATTATTTTAGGAGATAAATACCGTCCTTTTCACGCAATGGCAGAGTTTATGAATAATGCCGGTATTGGCTTGATATATGTTATACCAGAGACTAAAGACGGCAAAGTTGAGTTGGGAAATATCAAGGATTACGATTTTAAAGATATCCAGTGGACTTTTTTAAGCTTTCAGAACAGTCAGTTTACTCCAGTAAGCCCTGCTGAATTTTTTGGTAAATGGGCTGGGGACAGGGGAAGAGCTTCTTATGGAGGTAAATGGGAAGCTGATACTAAAGCAAAAATAAGCAGACTGAATGAAGACGTGCTGACAGAGCTTCTTTTAAATGAAATCTTCATATCGGGCCTTGTAAAAACAGTGCTTAAAAAACCTCTTAATGACCCTTATGACGTGGATACTTTTCTTGTTAGCTTGTCGCAGAAGCATATCTTCCCTATGGAAATCAAAGAAAAATTTCCTGCCATAAGTGCAAAGCATAAATTCTTTGGAATAGATGCCGGCAGGATTATGATGTTGTTAAGATTGTGTCTGCCCAACGATTCCAACGCAGTTTATCTTATACGTGAACTCGACGAACAGGATAATTTTATTGGATGGAAGTATATAACATTAAGCGATATTATTATGACGGCAAGCTGGAACCTTCAAGCCGGCGGTCCCGGTATGGGCGGACAGAGTACCCAGACAATACGTCTGCCGTATGACTATTTTAAGGAATTTAATGCAGAGTCAGTTTCTGAGGATAATTTGCAAAGAATAGGCAATATGCCAAAGGATATTAAAGCAGCTGCCAAACAGTTTTGCAGTGAGCTTTATTCAAAATTTTACTAACCGTAATTATTATGAAGTGTAAAAAACTTACATTTATAGATTTATTTTGTGGGATAGGAGGAATAAGACTTGGATTTGAGAGGGCCGGCTGTGAATCTGTCTGGTCCAATGACATTGACAGGTATGCAGCAAAAACCTATATAGAGAATTTCGGAGACAGTGATTTTGTTCCGGGGGATATAAGAGATATTCAGTCACAGGAAATTCCCGATTTTGATATTCTCTGCGGAGGTTTTCCGTGCCAACCGTTCTCTATCGCCGGAGTTTCAAAGAAGAAAAGCCTGAACAGGCCACACGGTTTTGAAGATGAAACACAGGGTACGCTGTTTTATGAGATTGTTAGACTGCTTAGAGATAAAAAACCTAAAGCGTTTTTCCTTGAGAATGTTAAGAATCTGGAACGACACGATAAGGGGCGGACATTTGAGATTATAAAAGGTTCTCTTCAGGAATTGGGATATTCTTTTTATCACAGAGTTATAAATGCAAAGTTACTCGTTCCACAAAACAGAGAAAGAATTTTTATGATTGGTTTCAAAAATAGGAATCTTGATTTCCGTTTTCCAGAGATTCCGGACCGGAAACCAAAGATAAAGGATATTCTTGAAAAGGATGTCCCTGTTAAATACACATTAACCGACCATCTCTGGAAATATCTGCAGGATTATGCTGAAAAGCACCGCCGTCAGGGAAATGGATTTGGTTTCGGACTTGTTGATTTGGAAAGTTACTCGAGAACATTATCCGCAAGGTACCATAAGGACGGGAGTGAAATTTTGATACCCCAAAGAAGAAAGAATCCACGTAGGCTAACTCCGAGAGAATGTGCCAGATTACAAGGTTTCCCGGACAGCTTTAAGATACCGGTATCTGATACACAGGCTTACCGGCAGTTTGGAAATGCAGTTGCTGTTCCCGTAATTGAGGCACTCGCCAAAGTTTTTGTAAAAACCCTCACCGAAGAACCACAAAAAGAAATTCCCTACCATTACGAGAAGCAACTCGCCTTAATGAGCTGATTTCAGAGTTTTAACAATCTTTGATATAATCTTTTCAGGAGTTTTTTCTATCTCGTGCTCCCAAAATCTTAACACTTTCCAGCCCTGCTTGGTAAGCCTGCCGTTTATTAATTTGTCTCTTTTGACATTCCCTCTTATTTTTTTTAGCCAAAATGCTGTTCGTGTGGCGGGTTTCACAAAGCATTCAGGACATTTATGCCAAAAACAGCCATCAATAAAAACAGCCAGTTTCTTTTCAAGGGATACCAAATCAGGTTTGCCCGGCAAGTTATAATGGGTTTTAAATCCCCGCAGATGATTTTTTTTAAGCAATTTACGGAGCTGTATTTCAGGAATTGTGTCCTGCGATTTAATACGGGACATATTATAACTTCTCTGTTTTTTTGTTAAAACGTCAGCCATAATTATAAAAATTTTAATTTATTTTGGAAATCACTCCACTGAACTCCAGTTTATTAAACCACAAAAATTAGGCAATTGCAAGACGAGAAAAGCCATTATCGTTATAATATATAACATAATATAACGCAATAAATTTTGATTTGCATAATTTTAAGAAAAAAAGATTGACAAGACAAAATTGATTATTGTATAATTTAAAATACAGTTGAGAGAAAACAACTGTTGAGGAATTGGTAGGGTGTAAATTCACCTATATAATTGCAGACCCAATTCCAAACGCAAAAATATCTTGGGAGCATCCCGAGCCGAACATTCTTATGAATGTTGTGAGCTCGGGTTTTTTATTTTTAGAGCATATTATTTAAGGATAACGAAAGGAAAACGCAAGGAAATAGAAATAATCCTCTCCGAAATACAAATCATTCCTATTAAACCTCGAAATGGTTTACTCGCTTTTGTAAGTTTCGTAATAAATAATTCTTTCTTTGTTGGTGATATCGCTCTCTATTCTCTTCTGAATAAGGAGGGATACCGGCTCTCTTATCCTATTAAGGTTCTTAAGAATGGCCTAAAGGTTAATTGTTTTCATCCCATAAATAATCAAGTGGCAGAAACGATTGAAACGCAGGTCGTAGATGCGTATTTAAAACTAATCGAAAAAGCAAAGACAAAGAAAGGAGTGGTGAGAAATGGATAACAGTAATGAAGTACTAAAAAGATTTTATACCCAGAAATCAAAATACCTTGTTTTGAGAGAAGGGGAAGAAGTAAAACTAAGATTTCTCTGGGCCGAAGAGACGCCAAATAATTACGATGGCGGGGCAACAACACTTATCCGGTATCACGTAGAAGTAAATGGTAAAGAACAGTTGTTTGAGCGGAGTTCAAGGTCTTTGGCACAACAAATGGCCAACATACCGGAAGGGAAGCTTATTTTTATCAAGAGAATGGGCGAAAAAGGAAAAACCAGATACTTAGTTAGGATGGCTGAGTGATGCTTTTGTCGAGCTCCTGTTCTGTCTCTATCGCAATGAGCTGCTTACTCTCTCAACGATAGCCTACACGAGCATACAGGAGCTCGGCTTTAATAATAGAGATATGCTCGGTAGGCATAAAGAGTAAGGCTGAAGCCCGAGACCTAAAATTATATATCTAATTATATTTCTATATAGAGAGGAGGATAACCGATGGTAAAACTAAGACCTCTACGAGCCATAAGGCTCAAATGTGTTGATTGCTCAGCAGGGCAACCTAAAGAAGTAAGATTATGCCAGAGCGATGAATGCCCCTTATTCTTGTACAGATTTGGCAAAAACCCCAACCGGTCGGGAAAAGGCGGTTTTAGCAGGAAATCGCCTACTCAATTAGAAATTACCGATGTTGGAAGTTCAGTCTGATAGCAAATGGCCTTTTAAGAATAGCCATTAGAAAGGTGGAGTTAAATAAGCAAAAAGGAGGAAATATGTTTAAGAAAGAATTAGTCAAGTTAACTTTTTTAGTAACTCCGGAAGAAAAGGAGTTAATTGAAAGGGCAATGTCAGTGCGAGGTAATTTTGGAGTAGAGGCTTCAGTAGGAAGGGAGATGGGCAAGGCGTTGGTAATGATATGTAAAATTGTCCTCTCGGACTACGAGCATCCTTTAGAGCTAACTGAAAACGAGAAATCGTCAGAACACGAAGATTGATAAACGGATGCGTCAAAATTTGCAGTGAGAAAGTTGAGAAAATTTTTGGGTATTTAAGATTAACAGGGGTATTTACTTGGAACGGCGATTTGTAGGCATAGAAGACTTGGCAACCTATTTGGATGTGTCAGTAAACACGCTGAGGTCGTGGGTCTGGCGCAAGGAAATTCCATACTTTAAAGTCGGAAGATTAGTTAAGTTTGACCTGAAAATGATAGAGAATTGGATTCAGGGAAAACGGGTGGAAACCATAGTATAAAAAAATTGATTTTTGCGCATATGTTATGTATAATATAGTACTATGCAAATTATAAAAGATAAGGGGAAAAATGGGTATTATATTCAAAGGTGGAAACTATACCATAGACTATTACGTATCATCTGGTAGACGCAAGCGGGAGAAGATAGGCCCGAGTAAGGTTCTGGCCGAGAACGTACTCCGAAAACGCAAGTTACAAATAGCAGAAAACAAGTTTTTAGATGTTAAGAAGCAACAGAAGATAATCCTTCCAGAGTTCTCCGAAACATACATCCAGCTTCACTCTAAACCCAACAAGCGTTCTTGGAAATCAGATATTAAAAGAGTAAAGACTCTTTGCGCCTTCTTTGGGAATCGCTATTTATATGATATAACTCCGATGCTTATTGAGGAGTTTAAAGCTGAGCGGGCGAAAAAAGTAACAGTTGCGACGGTTAATCGGGAACTCGCCTGTTTAAAACATATGTTTAATAAGGCGATAGAGTGGGGAAAGGCAGAGTTTAATCCGGTAAGGAAGATTAAGCTGTTTAAAGAAAATAACGTGCGTGTCAGATATCTGGAGAAAGAGGAAATCAGGAATCTAATAGACAATGCTCAGGCGCATCTTAAACCAATATTGATAGTAGCACTGAATACGGGATTAAGAAAAGGAGAAATACTCAGTCTTAAATGGAAAGATTTGGATTTTAAGCTCGATGTGATTTATATAAGGCAGTCAAAGAGCGGAGAAAAAAGAGAAGTACCAATGAATGCGTTGGTCAGGAAGACCCTTATAGCTGTGCGTAAGCATCCAGACAGTCCTTATGTGTTCTGCAATGCAAACGGCGAGCCTTATGCAAATGTACGAAAATCCTTCTTTACAGCAATAAAGAAATCTGGTATTATAGACTTTCATTTTCACGATTTACGGCATACTTTTGCCAGCCATCTGGTTATGAATGGCGTGGATTTAAACACCGTAAGGGAATTATTGGGCCATAAAACGCTGGAAATGACGCTCAGATATTCCCATTTGTCGCCTGACCACAAGCATCGAGCAGTGGCTAATTTAAGCAGGCAAATGGACACTTTTTGGACACCTGAGCGGACTAAAGAAAACGAGGAAGTTTTTGACTTCTCGCAATTATTTGATAATAAGGTAGTTGTGAAACATTAGGGCCCATAGCTCAGCGGTAGAGCAGGTGACTCATAATCACTTGGTCGGAGGTCCGAATCCTTCTGGGCCCAGCTATTTAGAAACGGAGGCACAGTCGGTGAGAACCGAAGACGGGCGATTGGCTCAGTTGGTTAGAGCGTTGCGTTCACATCGCAAAGGTCACAGGTTCGAATCCTGTATCGCCCACCATGAAATACAAATGTCTAAAAAAGGAACAAGGTGTCCACGGTTAATCTGAAGCAACAGTTAAGTAGTTTAATAAAGCTACAAAAGATAGATAGTGAAATTTATGCTTTACGTGCTGAGAAAGAGGCCAAACCCGCAGAAATCAAAAATCTTGAGCTATCTTTCGAAGAGAAAAAGAAGCAACTAGCGGAATTAGAAAAGATTATTTTAGATTTACAGAAACAACGGAAGGATAAAGAATTAGAATTGGCCTCCAAAGAGGAGAACGCCAAAAAATTACAGACGCAACTGTATTCCTTAAAGACAAATAAAGAATATCAGGCAATGTTGCAGCAAATAGAGGATGCTAAGGCCGATGCCTCTTTAATAGAAGATAAGGTTTTGGAGCTCTTTGATAAGATGGATAAAGCTAAAAGCAACATTGAGCAGGAAAAACGCAAACTTGATGAGGAAGAGAAAATATTTTTGGAGCAGAAAAAGAGTATTGAGCAGAGGATAAAGGAAATAGATGACCGCTTGGCTCAGTTAGAGGCGCAGAGAATTCAGGTTACCCCAGAAATATTGCCTAAAATAATGAGTCAATATGAAAGAATATTAGTTAACCGTGATGGCCTGGCTATTGTAAGCGTAAAGGATAATTCCTGTCAGGGATGCAATATGTTTGTCCCTCCGCAGGTGATAAATCTTATTAGGATGTATGAAAGAATAGTAACCTGCGAGGTATGCAATAGAATGTTATACATTGACAATGAGACAGCTTGAAATTTATATTGACGGTGCTTCCAAGGGCAATCCCGGTCCTAGCGGAATAGGAGTGGTTATCTGTAAAGATGGTCAGACCATAAAGAATATATCCAGTTATATCGGCAATGCTACTAATAATATTGCTGAATATACTGCCTTGATATATGCACTGCAAGAAGCGCTCATCCTTAACGCCCATGATGTCAAGATTAATACTGATAGTGAACTTCTTTATCGTCAGTTAAAAAAAATTTATAAGATAAAAAATCCCAACATATTGGGACTATATAATCAGGTTATGCATCTTATGTCGGCTTTTAAGGAGGTTTCTATAAATCATATTTCACGCCAGCATAACCGCGGTGCAGATAAATTAGCCAGTCTCTCTATAAAAGAGGCGATTAAGAAGAAAAATTAGTTTTTTGATAAATAGGGCAGGTAGAAGGTGGTTGCCCCCACACCAATTGCATTATAGCGAAGGCTAAGTACGCAATTGGTGTGGGGGAGGAAAGTCCGAGCTCCAGAGGACAGCGTAGTGGGTAATACCCATCTCCGCCATAATACATGGCGGACGGATTAGAGCCACAGAGACGAGTCCCGCTTCGGCGGGAGTGAAACGAGGTAATCTCTACGCGGAGCAAGGCAGAATAGGAGATGAGTGCTGGTCCGGCACGTCAACAATCTCGGGTAAGCTGCTTAAGTCCTGACGTTAACGTCGGGATTAAGAGAAATAACCACTTTAGATGTGCAGATTCGCATCAAGACAGAACTCGGCTTATTCTACCTGCCCTGTTTGTAAAAGTTACAGAAGTTACAGAGGTTACTAAAGGTTACGAAGTTACTTTTTAAAATTTAGGTAACCTCTAGTAACATATGGTAACATTTGTAACCTCTGGTAACCATACAATTATGATAGGAGGGTTAAGAAATGTCTGGTCATTCAAAATGGAAAACAAATAAAGCCAAAAAAACAGCCGCGGATGCTAAAAAGGGAGCTATTTACACCAAGATTATTAAGGAGATTACTGTTGCGGCACGTGAAGGAGGCGGTAATCCAGATACGAATGCAAGGCTGCGCACTGCTATTGCACGCGCCAAGGAAGCGAATATGCCTTCAGATAATGTAAAGATGGCGGTTAAGCGCGGAACAGGTGAACTTCCCGGCGTAGTTTATGAAACCGTTATGTACGAAGCGTATGGGCCGGGGGGAATTGCGATTCTAGTCGAGGCACTTACTGATAACAAAAACCGCACTACTGCCGAGATTAGAAATATTATGTCTAAAAAAAGCGGCAATATGGCGGGTGCTGGCTCAGTGAGTTGGATGTTTACCAAGAAGGGTTATATACTTATTGAAAAAAGTCAGGTCCAAGAAGAAGAGTTGATGTCTATAGCTCTGGATGCAGGCGCCGAGGATTTTAAATCAGACGAAAAAAATTATGAGATTACTACCTCAGTGCAGGATTTTGAAAAAGTAAAACAGGCTCTTCAGGACAAGGGAATAAAATGGATTGATGCGGAATTAACTATGATTCCCTCTTCAACCATCAAAGTAACCGGCAATGATGCTAAACAGGTGTTGTCTTTGATTGATTCATTGGAAGAACATGATGATGTGCAGCAAGTTTACGCTAACTTTGATATACCCGATGAAATATTGGAACAGATGGCAGCCGCCTAATCATGAGAATCCTAGGCATAGACCCAGCCTTAAGTATTACTGGTTACGGTGTTATTGATTCTAAGAAAGACAGATTATTTTTATTGGAGGCAGGGATAGTTTCCACGCATGCGAAACAAAGCGTGCCTGAGCGTCTGCAAAAAATACATCTGGCGATAACAAAATTATTACTTGATACCAAGCCTGAGGTCGTAGTCTTGGAAAAGCTATATGCCCATTATCGTCATCCTACCACCGCATATATTTTAGGTCAGGCACGGGGTGTAATTTGTCTTGTCTGTGCAGAGCAGAAGATTCCGCTCGTTGAGTACGCAGCCACGCGGGTAAAAAAAGCAGTTTTGGGACGGGGCTTAGCCTCCAAATATCAGATACAGAGAATGGTGGCAAATATACTTAATTTAAATAACTTGCCAAAATATATAGATGTGACTGATGCTTTGGCCTTGGCGATTGCGCATAGTTATATTATAAGGTCTAAAATATGATTGCCAGGATTTCGGGAAGAATAATTGAGAGAGGATCAAATTATATCGTTGTGGATGTTAATGGCATCTGTTATGAAGTATTTATCCCTCAGACAGTAATGCAGCGTTTAGATGAAAATGTTTCCAGCGATGGTATAGTAAACCTAGTAACTTATCATTATTTTCAGGTTGAACCTGCTAAAGGAACACCGGTATTGATTGGTTTCTTAAGTGAAGTAGAAAAAGAGTTTTTTGAGATTTTTATAACTGTCTCGGGAATTGGCCCACGCGCAGCACTAAAGGCGCTAAATCAACCTATCTCTTTAATCGCCCAAGCAATTGATGAGGCAGATATGGGTTTCTTAAAGTCCCTTCCGGGCATTGGCCAACAGAAGGCGAGGGAGATTATCGCTAAACTGCAGAATAAGGTAGGTAAGTTTGGTCTGATTCAGGATGCTAAAATAAAAAAGCAACGAGAAAAAACCAAAGATATACAAGAAGAAGCTGTAGCCGTGTTAGTGCAGTTAGAATACAAAAAATCCGAGGCCCTAAATATGATTAAGAAGGCCTTGGAGAGGTCTCCAGATATAGAAACCACCGAAGAACTATTGAATGAAGTATATAAACAAAGAAAAGGTTAAGGACTATGTCAGAGGATAATGTAAAGGCAGTTATAGAGGCATTACTTTTTTCTAGCGACCGGCCATTAACGCTGGAGCAGTTAAAAAGCATTCTCGATGGTTTTGAAACAAGCCAAATCCGCGCGTTTTTAGAAGAGTTAAGTTCTGATTACGAAAAATCTAATCGTGGTATACGCATTGTTGAGGTAGCGGGCGGTTTTCAAATGATTACTGCCCCTGATTTTGCGCCCTTTTTGAAAAAGTTATATAAGCAGCGCCGCGTAGAAAGATTGTCAAAGCCTGCGTTAGAGACCTTGGCTATAATTGCCTATAAACAACCCGTGACTAAACTTGAGATAGAATCTTTAAGGAATGTGGATGTAGGTGGTGTAATCAAGAATCTGTTAGATAAGAGTCTTATTCGTATAGCCGGTAGAAAAAAAGCACCGGGTAGACCTTATGTTTTTGGCACGACCCGACAATTTTTGGAATATTTCGGGCTAAATTCATTAGATGAGTTACCGAAAATGGAGGATTTCTCCAAAACCATGGAGGTATTCAATGACACTAAAGAATCTGCGTCAGCAAGTTGATAAATTAGATAGAAAAATAATTAAGCTCTTAAATACGCGAGCAAAGATTACGCTTAATATAGCCAGATTAAAAATAAAAAGCGGCAAAAGCGTTTATTCGCCTGACCGAGAGAGAGAGGTACTCAAGAGGATATCGACGATAAATAAAGGGCCTCTTCCTGGGGAGGCGCTTGAAGCGGTATACCGTGAGATTATGTCTTCGAACTTGAGCTTAGAAAGACCACTTAAGATTGCCTATCTTGGGCCAGAGGCAAGTTTTACCCATCTGGCAGCCTTGAAAAGATTTGGTTCACAGGTTGAGTATTTATCTTTGGATAGTATTGCCGATGTTTTCTTGGAGGTTGAGAGAGAGGCAGTAGATTATGGCGTGGTGCCGATAGAGAATTCTATTGAAGGAGCAGTCAGTCATACCCTGGATATGTTTGTGGATGCGGATCTGAAAATCTGTAGTCAGATAATCTTGGATGTTACACATAATCTTCTTGCTAATTGTAGTATAGATAAGATAAGACGAGTATATTCTAATCCGCAGGTATTTGGTCAATGTCGGATTTGGCTACAGGAGAATCTTGGGAGCGTAGAAGAGATTGAGGTATCTAGCACCACGCGCGCTGCTCAAATTGCGGCAAAAGAAAAATACAGCGCTTGCATAGCTTCAGATTTAGCTGCCAGGGTCTATAAACTTAAGGTTTTAGCCTCTGATATTGAGGATTCACCGCACAATATTACTAGATTTCTCGTAATTGGCAAGACAGATGTGTCCCGCACAGGGTATGATAAAACCTCAATTATGTTCTCGATTAAGGATAGGGTGGGCGCTTTACATGATATGCTGGTTCCTTTTAAGAAATATAAGATTAACCTTACCAAGATTGAATCAAGACCCTCTAAAAAGAAGGCCTGGGATTACTATTTCTTTGTGGATTTAGAGGGGCATAAAGATGAATCGCGTGTAAAAAAAGCCCTGGAGGAATTAGAAGATAAATGTAAATTTTTGAAAATTTTAGGTTCTTATCCGATAGGAGAATAAGGATGAGTTTAGTGAGAAAACACTTGATTACTATAGCGCCTTATGAAGCGGGAAAACCAATTGAGGAGATTAAGAGGCAACTTGGGTTAAAGGAGATTATAAAACTGGCATCCAATGAGAATCCATTAGGTACCTCTCCTAAGGCAAAAGAGGCGATTAAGAAGAATTTAGATAATATCAACCGTTATCCTGATAGCCATGGCTTTTATTTAAAAAGAAAACTGGCTAAATTTTTAAATCTTCAACCTTCTAATATTGTTTTAGGTAACGGCTCAGATGAGCTTATCGATATTATCGTAAAGACCTTTGTGGAAGAAGACGAACATATTATAACTTCGGACGTTACATTCTTGGAGTATGAAATTATATCCCGCGTTAAAGGTCGCACAGTGGTCACTGTTCCCTTGAAGTACTTTAAATATGATTTAGAAGCAATTAAAAACAAGATTGATAAAAGGACCAAGATAATCTTTATTTCTAATCCGAATAACCCTACGGGAACGTATGTTACCAAATATGAGATTGAAGATTTTATGCGCGATTTGCCAGAGAGTTTATTGGTTGTTTTAGATGAGGCATACGATATTTTTATTGATGTAGATGATTTTCCTAACAGTTTAAAGTATATTAATGAAAAAAATGTTTTGGTGCTTAAGACCTTCTCTAAGGCATATGGCCTGGCAGGATTAAGAATTGGTTATGCGATAGCAAAACCCGAATTCGCTTCTTACATGGATATTGCCAGACAGCCATTCAACGTCAATTTATTAGCTCAGGTGGCTGCTACAGCAGCATTGGATGATAAGAAATTTTTAAGCAAGACGAGAAAAGTAATCTTAGAGGGCAAAAGTTACTTGTATGATTCTTTAAATAAGTTAGGCTTGGCTTATGTACCTTCGGTAACAAATTTTATTCTCATTGATATGGGTAAAGATGGCTTAGGCATATTTAAGGAGATGCTTAAATATGGTGTTATTGTGAGGGATATGAAGCAGTATGGTTTGCATAATTTTATCCGCGTAACTATTGGGACTAAAACGGAAAATGAAAGATTTATAAAGGTGTTAAAGAAAGTCTTATAAGGAGGAGATATGATTATTGTATTAAGGCCAGATGCCACAGAGGCACAAATAAACCATATTATTGAGAAAGTGCAGAAGTTAGGGCTTAAGCCGCATGTTTCAAAAGGTGTAGAGCGCACAATTATTGGCGTTATCGGGCCTGAGGATGTGCTGAGGGTTACTCCCTTGGAAGTATTTCCTGGCGTAGAAAAGGTTATGCCAGTCCTGGCACCTTATAAGCTTGTCTCGCGGGAATTTAAACCCGAGTATTCTGTTATTGATGTAGGTAAAGGCGTAAAAATCGGCGGCAAGAAGATAGTAGTAATCGCTGGTCCCTGTGCAATTGAAGAGCCGAATACGTTATATGAAATTGCCAGCGAGATAAAAAAGGCAGGTGCAACCTGCTTACGCGGTGGAGCATTTAAGCCGCGCACCTCTCCTTACAGTTTTCAGGGGTTAGGTGAAGAGGGCCTAAAATATCTGAAGGGTGTGGGAGATAAATTAGGTCTGGTAACGGTAACTGAAGTAATGGACCCGCGTGATGTAGAATTAGTGGCCAGATACGCCGATGTTTTACAGATTGGGGCGCGCAATATGCAGAATTTCAATTTACTAAAAGAAGTAGGTGGTACAAAAAAGCCAGTGATGTTAAAACGCGGGATGTCCTCTACAGTTAAAGAGTTGCTTATGTCTGCCGAGTATATACTTTCGGGCGGCAATTTTAATGTTATATTATGCGAACGCGGCATAAGGACTTTTGAGGATTCAACCCGTAATACGCTGGATATAAGTGCAGTCCCTACAGTAAAACAACTATCACATCTTCCCATAATGGTTGATCCCAGTCACGCTGCCGGTAAATGGGGTCTGGTTCCTGCCCTTTCTAAGGCAGCGCTTGCGGGTGGAGCAGATGGTTTGATTATTGAGGTACACAGTCATCCTGAAGACGCCTTATCCGACGGTGCCCAATCGCTAATACCGGCAAATTTCATCCAACTTATGTCAGAATTACAGAGGTTGGCCAAGGCGTTGGGAAGGGAAATATAAGTTTAAAAGTTAAAAGGTGAAAATGAAGTTATTCAATAAAGTTGCAATAGTGGGCGTGGGGCTCATCGGTGGCTCAATAGCATTAGCCGTAAAGAAAAGAGGCATTGCAAATGAGGTCATTGGTGTCAGTCGGCGCCAAAAAACTCTGTTACTTGCCAAGAAAATCCGCGCTATAAATAGAGGTTCAAATGATTTAAATATCATTAAAGAGGCGGATTTAGTTATCTTGGCTGCTGCGGTTAGTACGATACTAGAGTTGGCACCCCAAATTTCCCGAATTATCAAAAAAGATTGTGTGGTTACTGATGTGGGAAGTACGAAGAAGGAAATTGTTTCTAAATTAGAAAGCATTTTTGCTAATTATGTGGGAAGCCATCCCCTGGCGGGTTCAGAAAAAAAAGGAGTAGTCAATGCCCAAGCCGATTTATTTAAGGATTCTCTGTGTATTTTAACCCCTACAAAAAATACGAATAAGGTTGTTTTGAGAAAAATAAAAAAGTTCTGGGAGCAGATGGGGGCAAAGGTAACATTTTTAACTCCTCCCTTACACGATAAAGCCCTATCTTATGTTAGTCATCTACCACATGTGGTTGCCTTTTCTTTAAGTAGCACTGTACCTAAAAAATACTTAAGATTTGGTTCTAGCAGCTTAAGGGATACCACGCGTATTGCTGCTTCAGATGCAAGACTCTGGTGTGATGTATTCCTAAGTAATCAAAATATGATTAAAGCCATAGAATCATTTCAAAAGAATCTATCCAATATAAAATCAGCAATTAACAGGAAAGATAAAAGACTATTAAGTAAGATTCTCGAAGGAGCGAGAGAAAAAAGAGTTATTCTAAACAAGAATGATCGTAGCGGTTGATGGTCCTGCGGGTGCAGGAAAAAGCACTGTTTCACAAATATTAGCCCAGAAATTGGGCTTTCTTTATATTGATACTGGTGCAATGTACCGCGCCTTGACTTTAAAAGCTATTGAACAAAATCTGGGTATGAAAGATACTGCTTCCCTTATTGAGATGGCACGTAAGACAGATATCGATTTGATAAATAACAGGGATGGTTCTTTAAAAGTTTTTTTGGATGGTCACGATGTCACTAGTAGAATAAGACAGCCGCGCATAACTAAATTTGTATCAGATGTAGCCAAGATAAAAGGCGTAAGAGAAGTAATGTTAGGTTTGCAGAGAAAATTAGGTATGCGCACAAACAGTATCTTAGACGGTCGGGATATTGGCACGGTTGTTTTTCCTGATGCGGATAAGAAATTCTATATTGACGCTGATTTTAAGGTGAGGGTTCAGCGTAGATATAAAGAATTAAAAGAATTGGGTCAAAACGTAACCCCGAAAGAGATTGAAAAGGACCTTCTTAATCGCGATACCATTGACTCCACGCGAGAATATGCTCCTTTAAAAAAAGCGGAGGATGCGGTTTATATTGATACTACGGATATGACGATAGATGAGGTTGTGAATAAAATGCTTTCTTATGTTCCCGGTTTAAACGAACATGGATAAGTCACTCATACGTAATTTTTCAATCATTGCCCATATTGACCACGGAAAGTCTACTTTGGCTGATAGGATTCTGGAATTGACCGGGGCTGTAGATAAGAAACACAAAGGTACCCAACTCCTGGATGATATGGATTTAGAAAGGGAGCGCGGGATTACCATTAAGGCCTCCATGGTAAGGT
>CAYOMI010000012.1:0-17927 GCA_964405005.1 uncultured Planctomycetales bacterium
CAATTAAGAATAGTGGCATTGTATAAAGTAATAGCGCCTTGGTCAACTTAAAAATTGCTAAAGGGGCTCCGGAGTATTCGATTAAGGTGCCAGCCATGATTTCCTGTTCTGCCTCGGCTACATCAAAGGGCACAAAACCCAACTTTGCTTGGATACATAATATCGCCACCATAAATGCTAAGGCCCCAGAAAAAGAGGCAAGGTTTGCGCCCGAATTTATCTGATGATTCAGGATTGCGCCTATCTGTATTGCGCCTTGTGACTTAATAATCGTGACGATTACGGACAGCATAAATGGCAATTCATATCCTAAAACTAATTTCATCTCGCGGGATCCACCCATAGAGGCCAAGGGATTGCGGGAAGCAAAAGCGCCGATAATCATGGCGATAGCAGGGATAATCAAAAGATATAAGACCACAATTAGGTCGCCGAGAAAACTCTCTGAAGGCGAACGGATAGCGATGCCCAAAATTGTCACCACCAAAATTAAACTTAAGAGCCCAAGAAAAGGAGACAATAAAAAGGTCAATTTTGCTCCTTCGGGAACAATGGTTTCTTTACCTAATAATTTGACCAAATCGAGGAAATTTTGATACCAGGGTGGGCCAACGCGCCACTGGATGCGCGCTGTAACCTTTCTATCTATCCAACTGGCAATCAACCCTACGCAAGCACTAAATAAAAAACCCGGAAAGATTAAATAATTAAACAATAATCTCATTTCTTTTTAATTTGGATATCTTCTCTTGACCACTTACGCGTATGCACTGCTAGATACTCACCTACAAAATAGATATCCTTTTCTATATCTTCCTCTATTTCTTTAACTTCAATTGCTTTTTCGGGGCAACTGGTGACGCATTTAGGAAGTTTTCCGGTTATACCCACACAATAGTTGCATTGCGAATCTAAATAAGGAATAAAATCCTGGAAAATTATGCCAAAAGGACAGGCTATCGTACAGGACTTACAACTCGTGCAGCGCATCTTGTAGCGCTTGATATGCCCATCTGCAGCGCGTTCCAAGGCATTATGATAACAGGAATCTACACAAGGCGCTTCTTCACAATGTCGGCAGATTGTTGCAAAGGTGACATATTCACGTAAAGAGGTAATCCCATTATTCTGCGGATGATAAAAATAATCACAACCGACCTTACATTCCTTACATCTACTACAGATTTCCAAATCCACAAATAAACGTTTCATCTTAATCCCAGATATCGGGTATATCTTTTAATTGTTCATAGGTAAACACTGGCCCGTCTTTACAGGCATAATATTTCCCAATCCGACAATGACCACATTTACCCAGGCCACAAGACATATTCTTTTCCATGGATAGATATATATCCTGGGGCTTAAATCCTAAATCTAATAATTTTAAGGTGACGAACTTCATCATAATTGGTGGTCCACAAACTACGGAAACTGCTTTTTTTAAATTTATAGGTAAACCCTTTAAAATGGTAGTCACTAAACCCACATTACCTTTCCATTTTGCATCACCCACATCTACAGTAGTAACCATATCTACTTTTTTTAACTTTGCCCATTCAGGTAGGGCATTCTTATACATTAAATCCTGGGGTGTACGTGCACCATAGCGTAAAACTATTTTATTGTATTTATCAATCTGACTAAATAAACTAAACAATAGAGAACGCAAAGGCGCCAAACCCACGCCTCCGCCCACAATTAAAATATCTTTTCCTTCAAATTTATCTAAAGGATAACCTTTTCCATATGGGCCGCGAATGCCTAAAGGGATATTTTTGGAAACAAGATGGAGTAAAGAGGTAACGCGACCTACATTCATAATGGTTACATCAATTTTATCTTTCACATTCGGGTCAGAAGAAGGAGTAAAAGGTGCTTCGCCGATTCCCGGTAGAGTCAATTCAATAAACTGACCGGTGCTAAACTGGAAATCTTCTTTTGGCCGAAGCACAAAAGTTTTAATCGTGGGTGTCTCAATAATAATATCTTCAACGGTTGCCTCTATAGGCTGGTAGATATTTTTCATATTTTATTTGCAAGCCTTTTAGCTAAATCCTTCAATACTTCCCGGATATCAATCTTTCCTGGACAAACCTCAATACATCTTCCGCAACCACAACAAGCAGGCATACCTAAATTATCCACAAAAAAGTCAAACTTCTTCATAAACCTATTTCTCAATCTCTTTGCCCTTGTATTTAAAGGATTGGCTCCGCCAGCAACGCGGGCAAAATTTGCATACTGACAAGAATCCCAGAGTCTGACTTTTTTATTTATATTATTTTCTTTCTTATCGGCTAATAAAAAACAATGGCAGGTATCACAAATTAAATTACAACCACCGCATTCCACACAAGTTAACATAAACTCTTTCCAAGTATCTAAGTTATATCCCTCTTTGACTAATCTTTGCACCATATCTTTAGAAACTAAATTCTGCGGCAGAAGATGCCTTTTAAGCCGTTCAATGAAATTTTCCCTTTTTATTTTGCGGCTAGAAATTTGAGTCTCTTTAGCCACCTTAAAATATTCTTGGTGTTGCTGGACTAAATCTTCGCCTTTTTTCGAGCCTATTTCCACCAAATAGCCATCATTTAAGGGTGAAAGGTTTAAATCAAAACCTTCTGTCGGATGGGGTAATATATCCCAGGCAAGACAATGACAGACCTTTTTAAAATCCGCACAATCACCCGAAATAAGAATGGTATTTTCTCTTCTTATCCGATACAGAGAATCAACCTCTACGCCTTCTAAGAATACAAAATCCTGAACCTTATGTCCGGTGAGATCACAACTTTTTACTCCAAAGACAATGGTCTTATCTGCAACATCAACTATATTTTTCCCGGATGTAAAGTAATCAGCTATTTTTTCATAAGGATAAGTAAAGAAGGACTTAAGTGGCTCAACTACGCGGTAGGCGTTAAATACCAAAGGGCTACCCTCAGAAAGACTTTGATAATAATAATCTATTTCTAAAGCACTTGGGTCTTTTATAACTGGCGAGAATACTTTATAGGTCTTTTTAAGCCGGTTAAAGAAATTATTTAATTGGGAAAATTCGCAGTAGTAAATATCATTCATTTTCTGGAATTAAATAAAAGGTGGGGTAGCTTGTTAAGTTAGTTAAGAATACTATATTTAGAAATGGCTGTCAAGGAAAAAATCCCACTCTCTATACTAGCCGACCATCCTTGATAATCTTTCTTTTACCAAATCGCTAACCAATTTTCCATCGGCCCGGCCAGCAACTTTGGCAGTTACCTCTTTCATCACTTTACCCATATCCTTCATTCCTTCTGCAGCGGTTAATGTAATCGCCTCTTCAATTATTTTTTTAATTTCTTCGACAGAAAGCTCCTGGGGTAAATAAGATTTTAAGATATCCAGTTCTTTGGTTTCTTTATCTGCTAAATCAAGGCGGTTTCCCTGTTTAAACTGCTCAATAGAATCCTGACGGGCTTTTATCTGTTTCCTAATTACTGCCACCACCTCATTATCATCCAGTGACTTCTTCTTTTTGGCAAAAGCCACATTAATCATTTCTGCGCGCAGGAAACTCAAAACCGAACTCTTTAATGTATCCTTACTCTTCATCGCTTCTTTATAGTCATTAAAAATCTTCTCTTCTAACATATATTACCCCTTTTTTAAAGTAGAATTATTTTTCTAAATTTGTTTAATCGTTCTTCTAATTTTTGTAGCGTAAGATTTGCGGTCCTATTAACCCCGAAATCTTCCACGCAGAATGAGGCGACGATTGTGCCATAGGCAATTGCCTTTTTTATATTCTGCGCATTTATTTTTCCTATTTTAGCCAGATACCCCATAAATCCACCTGCAAAGGCATCTCCTGCACCCGTAGGATCGACTACCTTATCTGTAGGATATGCAGGAATGCTAAAAACGAATTTATCGCAATAAAACAAAACACCGTGTTCACCTTTTTTGATCACAACCATACGTGGTCCACAGCAATATAGATGTTTTGCTGCCTTTAACAAATTAGTCTCTCCAGAAAGACTTCTGGCTTCCTGATCATTTGCTACATAGATATCAACGTTTTTTAATAACTTAAGAAGAGATTTACGTTCATGTTTTATCCAGTAATTCATACTATCCAAGGCCACCAAGCGTGGAGAATCCATACTTTGCAAAAGATGGCTCTGTATATCGGGATCAACATTGGCTAAAAATACGTACTTTATCTTCCTCTCTCTGGCTGAAATAATTGGCCTGAAACGAGGAAGCACGCCTAACTGCGTATTTAAAGTAAAAGCAGTATTTAAATCTCCTTCGTATTTTCCCTCCCATTTAAAAGTACAACCCTTGCCTTTAACCAAGGAATCTAGAATAATCCTTTTTTGTTTTAATAAATTTATATATTTTTGCGGAAAATCTTCACCTATAATAGCCACAAGATAAACATTAGTAAAAAGCCGGCTAGCCATAGAAAAATGCGAGGCTGAACCACCTAAAACATTCTTGCGTATGCCAAAAGGAGTTCTGATTGTATCCAATGCCACAGTTCCTAATACAAGTATACTCATCTTAGAAAGATTAAAGTAATCAGAGCTATAAAAATACAGTAATAGCCAAAATAATAAAGTTTTGCTTTCTTTAAAATTAATTTCAAAACCCAGAGCGAAAGAAGTCCAGCAATAAAACTAGCTAAAAACCCCAGAACAAAATTTTTAAATTCTATTTGAAATGCAAAACTAATTTTTTTTGCCTCTAAGATCACTGCTCCCAAGATTGCAGGAATGGAAACAATAAAAGAGAATTTAAAACTGAGTTCTCTATCAATCTTCCTAAATAGAAGTGTAGATATAGTGATCCCCGAGCGCGAAATACCTGGAATAATTGCTATTGCCTGCGTAACACCTAAAACAAATGCATCCTTAATATTCAAATTATCTCTTTTACTAAACATAAATCTTTTTGTCAAAATAAGAATTATTCCTGTAAATATCAATGCTATTGCCACCAGTTTTACAGAAGAAAAAAGCCCTTCAAAGAAGTCCTTTCCTAAAATACCTATAATACCTGTAATTATAGTTACCAATATTATCAACAAAAGTAGTTTTAGATTGCGTAATAATCTTATTATGTCTTTAAGAAAGAAAATCAACAAGGCAAAAGCAGTACCCAGGTGTAGAATTATAGATAAAGTTATTTCATTACCACCCATCCCCATAATTCTTTGTAATATTAATAAATGAGCTGAACTACTTACGGGTAAAAACTCAGTTATACCTTGAATTATGCCTAATAATACATATTTTAACACGATAATTAATACAAATGCTAACTCTTAAGAATCTCTTCGATTGCCAAATCTACCAGCATATTATCCCAATTATGAGCAATAAGCTCTTGCTTTATCTGTGTTACGCTTAAACCCTGTGATTTTTTCATTGTCACAAAAGTTGTTAATATCTCAAGGTTATATCTCTGCATCTCATCTAACATCAGATTTATCTCTCGTTCTCTATCTTCCTTATTAATTATAAATGCAATTAGCGCAAAGATTAAGGGGATAATCAACGCTGCTAATGAGCCGACAAAAAGATATGATGTGCTGCGACCCAGTATATATACCGCAACACCCCAAAATGTATCAAAAAGATAATGCGCTGTGATTGCCGCAATTATTCCATATCTTAAAAAAACAAATCCCAGCACCAACCCCAGCACACCAACCTCAATGCTTCTGAACCAAACTGGAAAAATAGCGTAGGCAGAATGACCTAATCCCCACAATAACGACATAATTACTACCGCTAAGATTGTATTTTTAAAATACTTCTTCACCCAACTTATACCAAAAAGTCTAAAGATTATCTCTTCGCTTAAACTTGCCCTCGAGGCGATAACAAAAGCACTTAAAAAGGGTATATATGCCGAGGATAACTGCGTAAGTCTTATCCATTCCCTCCAGACGCCAAAATATCTTTGCCCAATATAAAACATAATAGCCTGAATTCCTAGAAGTATAAAAAATACAATGCTGCCAAAAAATATGGATTTGCTTGTCTGCCTTGTAAAGAAGTTAGACCTTACGTAGTGTAAGAGACATCCATATTTATTCTCTGGCATCACTTCACTATACAACGATTCTCCTGCTAGGCCGGGTAGTATAAAAGCGACACTTACGAATATAAGACTGGTAAAGAACTTTATTAAATAAACGCCGATAAACGAGGATAAGCTGGTGCTTGTAGGGTAATTAATAATTATATTTTGTAGATTATTAAAAAGATAAATCAAATGAATAATTACAAAGAATCCACCTAGGTAAATATACAATTTCTTGCAATTACGAACCACTAAAGTATTCTGCCTCTTCATCACTAAATATGTAGACCAGCCTATCAAAGCGATAAAGAAAAGGAAGTAAAATACATATAAATATTCTCCCAGAGTAAGCTGATTTTCAATGAAGCGTTGGAATCTTTCCGGTATGTCTAGCCTGTCATTATAAAATTCTCTTATCTCTTTGCCTGAAACCGTAATGCCAATAAGAAGCTTGGCGCCACCTTGACCTTCTTGCCAAGGTATATAAACCTTCTTTTTCTCCCAGGAAAAATTATAATCAATTCTTTTCTCGTAACGTTTTATATTTTCTTCGTGAAACTCATAATCCTTTAACTCAATTCCGCAAATGCTCCTTAAAAACTCTTCCGCAACCTGCTTCGCCGTATCCTCGCCTGTATCCGCTCGAGCCTCTATGTCTTCTATCAAATGGCTGAAATTAAAAATCTGACCCGACTTTGGACTTACGCCAATAACATATTCTTCCTTCTGGAATTCCTTGAAA
This sequence comes from uncultured Planctomycetales bacterium, assembly GCA_964405005.1. Lineage (GTDB taxonomy): Bacteria > Omnitrophota > Gorgyraeia > Gygaellales > Profunditerraquicolaceae > CAYOMI01. The sequence goes on from CAYOMI010000012.1 coordinate 6,824, forward strand.
AATCTAATCTGCCAAGAAAATAATTCATAATTATGTTTTCTAATAAATTCTTCCTCTGCTTGCAGGCCTAAGGTTTTCTGTAAGTATCTATCCGACCAATCATCTGCAGTAAATACAATTGCTCTCAAATAACCTGTAGGATCCACGCCTCGAGAACGCAAATATTTCTCCGCCCTTTGTAAGGCTGCATTTTTATCTACGGATAAATCTACAAATTTAAACTGCGTATATCCTAACTTATACCAAATCAAACAGCTTAATGCCGCAATCAGTAAAAACAAAATCCATTCTTTGGCTGGTATCTTCATAATATCAACCGCTTTGGCTTCTTAAAAAATCTTCTAAGTCTTTAGGTAAAGAAGTTTGTAAACTTATTGTTTTTCCTGTGTTGGGATGCTTAAATTCAATAGCCTTGGCATGCAGACACAGTCTTTTTGCTCTTAATTTGTAATCTTTTCTAAAAGCGAACTTACTTTCTCCAACCAGAGGATGACCGATGTTTTTAAAATGTATCCTAATCTGATTAGTCCTGCCAGTTAACGGCATAACCTCTGCGATGCTAAAATCTTGCTTTCTTTCTATAACCCTATATTTGGTGATTGCGCTTTGACCTCCAATAGAGCTTGTTATCTGACCCTGATCTGTTAGTAACGATCCTTGCACAAAAGCAATATATCTTTTTTTCACATCTTTATTTTTGAATTCTTCCATCATCCTTTTTTGCATGGATTTGCCCTTAGCATAAATAATTAAACCTGAGGTTTCTCTATCCAAACGATGACAGGGATGTAAGCGATAAGGTAAGCCTCTTTTTTTTAAATTTTCGTTAAGAATACTGGTCAGCGTACGCTTTTCATTCTTAGGTGTGGGTATAACCAATAAACCCGCAGGCTTATCTACTACCAAAAGCCAGTCATCTTCATAAATAATGGGTATGTTCATTTTATGCTCGCCGTGGACACCCATTTACAAAACTCACATTTTTTATCTGGCTCTGGAACAGTTTTCTTAAGTAATTCTACTGCCTCAGAAAATACTTTTCTTGCACGATCGGGATCGGTCTTTATCTCTGAAACTACCAACTCAAATTCTATTTTATTTAAAGTAGCAAATGTCTTAGGTATATAATAAACAAGGTAGGCCTTCCTTTGAGTCAAGAAGCCATTTTCTTCCAATAGGAGTGTATAAGCATCCATCTGGAATTGGTGTGCAGAATGTGTACTCTCAGGTCTTAAACCTCTAGTCTTATGGTCTAAGGCAGCGAAGTATCTATTACCTAAATCTAAACATTCATCCAGATATCCGCCTAATTTTGCCTCTAATTTAGAATCTGTGTATTCCAACCACCCTTTTTTAGGAAGGTTTTGTATCAACTTACCCGGAACCTTTCCTTCTATAACAGGAGGTAGAATTCCTTTTGGCCGGTAAATATTAAAATATTCTTTTATTATTCTATCTAGTCCAGTAGTAATGGTAGCCACTGGTTTTTCTGGCCTTTTAACTCTCTTATTCACATAAAGCCAGAAACAGCGCGGACATTCCAAATATAGATTAAGACTTGAGGGTGAAAGGGTAACCATCCTAAAGTATCTGAAGCATTCTATCTATTGCCTTTTTGGCGCGCAGGCGAATTTCATCGGCAATTCTTATCTCTTTTTTAAGTTCCTCTAAGGCATAAATTATTTTTTCCTGTGTAGTGCGTTTCATATTTGGACAAACTGCTGCCTCAGAAGCAGGATAAAATTCCTTTGTAGGGTTGTCTTTTTTGAGACGGTAAATAAGGCCGACTTCCGTGCCTACGATAAATTCTTTGGCTTCTGTTTCTTTAGCGAATTTGCCCATCTGGCTTGTGGAAAGTGCGGCATCTGCCAGCGCTACCACAGAGGGAAGGCACTCTGGATGGACCATAACTTTTGCAAAGGGATGAAATTTCTTTTCTCTTTTTATATCTTCAGGTAATATTTTTACATGCGTGGGACAAAAACCATTCCAGAAAATTAGTTTTCTTCCCGTCTTTTTAGATACATAATCAGCAAGATATTTATCAGGCACAAAAATAATTTCTGACTTATCCTTTAAGGCATTTACCACTGGAACTGCGTTGGTAGAGGTACAACAATAATCCAACTCAGCCTTAACCTCTGCAGAGGTATTTACATAACCTACAATTATGGCTTTAGGGTGTTCTTTTTTTAATTTTTTAATGTCAGTAGCAGTAATCATATTAGCCATGGGACAACCAGAATTTATATCTGGCATAATCACTTTCTTGTCCGGACATAAAATTGAGGCGGTTTCAGCCATAAAATGTACACCGCAGAAAACAATTACTTTTGCATCTGTTTTGCTAGCTTGTCGACTTAATTCTAAAGAGTCGCCTCTAAAATCTGCGACATCCTGAACTTCGGGAAGTTGATAATTGTGGGCTAAAATTACGGCATTACGCTTTTTCTTTAATTCATTAATTTTTTTCTCTAAATCATGAAATTCTATCTTCATCATTTTAACCCACTACTTTCTCAATGATGCCTCCTCCTAAGACAATGTCCTTATCGTAAAAGACCGCGGACTGACCCGGTGTTATAGCAAATTGTGCTTTTCTAAAAGAGACCTTTAAGATATCTTCTGCGGGGATAATTTCTGCCGCTGCTTCTTTGTGATTATACCGTATCCTTACCCTTGCTGCAATCTTCTTTTTTATAGGCCTCAATATAAAATTGTAATCCTTAACCAAAAATTCTTTACTTAATACTTCCTCTCTTCTGCCTACTGCTATCCGATTATTTCTAGCATCGATGCAACTAATATATAAAGGATAACCCTTGGCTATCCCCAGGCCCTCCCGTTGGCCTATGGTATAAAACGCAATACCTTTGTGTTTGCCTAAAATATTTCCTCGTTTATCAACAATAGGGCCTGGTTTTATATTCTTTGCCTTGATTCTCTCTCTCAAAAACTTTCGGTAATCTAATTCGGGCAAAAAACAAATCTCTTGGCTGGCCAATTTATACGCTACCGGCAAATCAAACTCTTTAGCTAAATTTCTTACCTCTTCTTTTGTATAATGACCCACTGGAAAAAATATATGTTTAAGTTGACTCTGGTTCAAACGATACAAAAAATATGACTGGTCTTTCTTAAGGTCTTTGGCCTTCTTTAGTAAATAATTCCAATCCCCAAACTCCCAGCTGGGGGCTTGCTGTATTCTGGCATAGTGGCCGGTAGCCAAAAAAACTGCGCCTAAAGAGAGTGCCTTTTTTAATAAAATTCTGAATTTTATATACTGGTTACACCTTACGCAGGGGTTAGGAGTTCTTCCTCTTAAATACTCTGCGCAGAAATCCTTAATTATATACTTCTCCAGGGGTAATTTCATATTTATAACGTAATGTTTTATTCCTAATTTATGTGCCACCCGTCGGGCATCGTCGATGTTCTCTATACCGCAGCAGGTTGGCTTCTTCCCGCTGTGTCTTTCGATATTGAAACACATGGTAATTCCGATTACCTCGTAGCCTTTACTTTTTAATAATGCCGCAGCCACAGAAGAATCAACGCCGCCGCTCATTGCCACAACTACCCGCCTTCTCTCCATTACTTAATCTCCACCTGGGTTAAACCGCGCACAGAGTTACATAAGAATATTCTGTCTGCTTTCTTTAAATCCTTTAAAAATAGAACCTTTTCCCTTACTTTATTTTTCTTAATTAATTCTTGGCGCAAAATTCCCGGCAGCAGCCCAGAAGAAACAGGAGGGGTATAATAAATTTGCCCCTTTTTAATAACTATATTAGAAATTGTACCTTCTGTAATTTCATTTCTCTTATTCATAAAAATCACATCCAAATATCCCTTTTTTAAGTAGTAGCGATATTGCTCATCATAAAGCCGGCGGTTGGTGGTCTTATGATACCAGAATATCCTTTCCGGATTAATTCTGTACTTAGAAATAGCAATATAATTTTGGCTTCCAACCTTTTTGGAAATTTTGGAGTATTCTGTCTTTATTTTTCCTTCTCTGTCTAATAATAGGCGGACTCGATATTCATATACTTTATTGAAATTATTCTCCAGTCTCTTTAATTGTTTAATTATTTCTTTACGTTTAAAAGAAAAATCAAAGTACTGCGCAGAATTCTGCATGCGTTTTAGATGCTCATTTAAAAATCTATAATTTCCATTCCAAAGCATTGTCTCAAGAAGCTCAAAGGGTTTGTATCTGTCTGTAAGAAACTTTGCCTTTAAAAGACATTCCTGAAGTTCCTGGTTAGGATAAGAGTCATAAACGATACCTCCGCCTACCCCCATCTCTCCTTTATTTCTGGTTATAGAAATAGTTCTAATGGGAAGATTAAGTATGGCTTTATCAGGGGGTGAAATTATGCCTAAGGCACCGCAATAAATATTTCTGGACGAGCCCTCCAGTTCTTTGATTATCTGCATAGTCCTAATCTTAGGCGCGCCGGTAACTGAACCTCCGGGGAAGATACTCCTAAATATATCAAAATAAGTTATATCTTTTTTTAATGTGCCTGCAACTGTTGAGGTCATCTGAAATAAGGTATTGTATTTCTCAATCTTAAAGAGACGGTTTACTTTGACAGTTTTTACTTTAGAAATTCTCCCCAAATCATTACGGATTAAATCCACAATCATTAAATTCTCTGCTCTATTTTTCAAACTTTGTTTTAATTCTCTAATTTTGTCTTTATCCTCCCAAATATTCCTGCCTCTTTTAATCGTGCCCTTCATGGGCTTAGAATAAATATGGTGCCCTTCTCTCTTCAAAAATAACTCCGGGGACAAAGAGATTATATATTCATCCTTAAGTTTGCAGAAAGCGCCATAGGAGACATTCTGCCTGTCTTTTAAATCTTGATAAAAAGAGAAACCGGAGCCTTGAAAATCAAAATGAAATTTAGCTGTAAAATTCACCTGATAGGTATGGCCTTGTTTAATATATTCTTTTATGCGCCTAATCCTTTTTAGATATAGAGGCCTTTTAAAGGTGAACCTTAGATCTCTTATATAAAAATCTTCGGCTTTTTGCTTCTTGATAAAAAGATTTGATATAAAGATATTTGTTTTACCAGTCCGGTGATCAAAAATAACCGGCTTTTTAAAAACGCAAATGTGGATTAAGGGATAAGGGACAAAGGATTTAAGCTTAAAAGAGTTCTTTTCAAAAAAATATCCTAATTCATAAGAAAAGTAACCGGCAAGATAATACTTTTTAGAATATCTTTCAATTTTTTTAAATGCCTCTTCTATATTCTGATAATTATTTATTTTGATTATATCCAAAGGGTTAATAAAAATGTAGCTTCTAAAATTATCCTTATCAAACAGACTCGTCTCAAAGAGAAAAAAATAATCCTGTTTACGGATGAAATCCGGATTAATTCTTGGTAATTTATAGTAAGGGTTTTTCATATCGTTAGATTATACATATTATAACTCGCGTATTAAATTAATAAAAAGATAATCTTCTACCAGTTAATCTTTATGCCTGCCTCAATGAGGCGTCCTGGCTGAGGCACGCCTTCGATTTCCTGGTATTCAGTATTAAAGAGGTTGGAGATATCCAGTAAAAGCTGGGTAGATTTGTTAAATTTATAGGAGAGATGGGTATTAAAAATTACCCAGCCGGCCCGGCCCGGTTTTTTCTTATAAATTAAGTTTAAATCCTCTGTCCCAAAAGGAAAATTAAAAAGTAAATCCGAATTAAATAAGTGCCTGCTATAATTAGGACCGTATTTGTAGGCATATTCGTTGTCATTTATGTGCTTATCAATATAAGTATAATAGGAGTTAAAGGTCAAAAGGTTATTTATTTCCCATTTGAAATTATTTTCAAGGCCAAAAACATTGGCCCTGGTTAAATTAGAGGCCTCCCATTTTGTTTGACTTAGGCTTCGCTTAACCCAATCAATAAAATCGGCTTCTTTTCTTAAAAACATTGTAAAGCCAAATTTTATCTCATTGCCCTTAAGTTCATAACCTAACTGATAATTGAGAGATTTTTCGGCGCAAAGCCCGCTATTTCCGACGGTTGTGGGGTCATTGTAATAAAGTTCTGTAAAGGAAGGGACACGGATGTTTCTTGCGGCTCCTATGCTAAATAGCTGATTTTCTCTAAATTCATAACTTAAATTAGTTGCACCAGTGTATTCTTTACCAAAACCGTCAAAATCATCTAAGCGAAAAGACAGAGCCAAAGATAACTTATTATTTAAGTCTTGATTTTGATCCATAAATATGCTCTTGTGGCTGCGGTTATGTTTGCCTAAACCAGTGGAATTAAGGCGCTCCTGGCCATATTCTATGCCTAAGCCGATTTTTCCTATAATATCTGTCTCCTTTTGAACATATATATTCGGAGTATACATATCGGTACGGTGATGATTAAGATAATTGCTGCGTATTTGAGTCTTATCCAGCATAAATTTATCGTAATGTCTGCGCCATAAAAAATTCGGCTTTATAATAAAACCTTGTTTATCTAAATTTAATCCTGTATTAAAAAGGTGGGTTTTTGTCCATTCTTTTGACTGATACCCTAAGCCCGGTGTATAAAAATCATAGGCGCCAAATTCTTTTTCCTGATAACCCCATATAGCGGTAAACTCGCCATCTGGCACATCTAAAGAAGTAGTTAAGGTAGAGGTGAATTTTTTAAAATCTGTGTCATCGCGATATCCATCTGATTGCTCGTCTTCGATGGATAATCTTATCCCTAAATCTTGGAATTTATCACTTATACTGAATAGGCCTAAGCTGCTTTTGTGTTCTCCGCCTCCCACTTTTAGAACCCTAATTTTGGTTTCCGGTTTTTTAACCATAAAATTTATTGTTCCACCGATGGCATCCGGGCCTAAAAGCGAAGCATCTGTGCCAGGGACTATTTCTATTTTTTTAATATCTTCCACGGTTAAAGGTATATCGCAGTTGTGATGAGCGGTCTGGGGGTCATTAATACGTTGTCCGTTAAAAAGAATCGAAACTCCCTGGAAGGTTGAGCCGCGCAAAGAGAAATCACTTTGAATTCCTGACTCTAAAGAACGACTCTGTAAATCAATGGGTAAAATACTTAATATTTCAATGGGAGACTTAAAACCAAAATTTTCTAAATTTTCTTTTTTGACTGTATAAAAATTTGAGTAGTATTTACTTTTGGTAATGACTATTGGCTCTAAATCAAAAGAATCTTTTTCATCGGCCAGTCCTTTACCGAAGGAAAAAAATAAAATTATAAAAAATAAACCGCACCTTATCTTTCGCATATTTATCATTTTAATAGGTGCAGTTTAAATGTCAACCTTAAATTAAATTTTGGTTAACATTACCTGCAATGTATAACATCCCCGGTAGTAACCCTATGCATAAGGCCGTGGTCGCTTCTTAATAACAGTGCCCCATCTATATCTATATCTACGGCCTCTCCCTCTATGTGCCCTTTATGCGCATAAATCTTTACTCTTCTGCCAAGAGTAACATTGAAATCGCGCCATCTCTCAATAATTGGCTGGCCTCCCTTTTCCTTAAAGAGTGTATAATTTTCTTCAATTCTTTTTAAAATTTTTTGGAGCAGCTCAATGCGGCTTATCTTTTCTTTTTTATGCTCCTTAATTGAAGTTGCGCCGCTAACTAGAGATTTCTTATCGTTATTTACGTTTATGCCGATTCCGATAATAATAAAATGTATCTCATCCATTTCTGCGCTCATCTCGGTTAATATTCCGCCGATTTTTTTATTGTGCAATAATATATCATTTGGCCATTTTATCTGGGTTTCTAATCCGGCTATATTTTTTATCGCTTCGCAGACACTTACTGCCACTAAAAGGGTAAATATCGGCGCCTGGGAAGGCGCAATCCTAGGCCTTAATATAACAGATAAATATATTCCTTTATGATGAGGCGAAAACCAGTCCCGGTTAATCCTGCCCCTTCCTTTAGTCTGGGTCTCAGCCAAAATAACCGCCCCTTCCGGAGAATTCTTTAAACCTAACTGAAACGCAACATCCATAGTAGAAGTAACTGTATCAAAATAATAAATTTTTTTTCCCACAAATCTTGTCTGTAAGTTCTGGTTTATTTCCGAGGGATATAGGCGATCAGGACAGGATATAAGTTTATACCCTAAGTGCGGCACGGCCACAATATCGTAACCTAACCCTTTAAGTTCATGGATATGTTTCCACAATGCCTGGCGGCTGATTCCTAAACGTTGGCTTATTTCTTCGCCAGAAGCATATTCTTGTCTTTTTCTTAAAAAATCAAGTATCTTCTCTTGCATCAATGATGAGGTAGCTTCTCCTTGGGTTCAAAGCTACTTGGGTCCTTACCGATTTTTCTATAATAATCTGCTATGGCTGCTCTTAATGCCTGTTCGGCAAGCACAGAACAATGCATCTTGACCGCTGGCAAGCCGCCTAATGCCTCGGCTACTGCTTTATTAGAAATCTGGAGTGCTTCTTCCACGGTTTTGCCTTTGACCATTTCCGTGACCATGGAACTAGTGGCGACAGCTGCACCGCAACCAAAGGTTTTAAATTTAACATCCACGATAATATTGTATTTTATCTTAAGATACATCCTCATAACGTCGCCGCAAATGGGATTTCCCACATTTCCTATACCGTTGGCATCTAAAATCTCTCCCACGTTTCTGGGATGCATAAAATGGTCCATCACTTTTTCGCTGTAATTCTCCATCTGTCTTATTCCTTGTAAAGCGGTGACATCGCCCGTAATTTCTTTACAATTCTTGGTAGTACTTCTAAAACAAAATTAACTTCTTCTTCTTTGGTATATCTGCCTAGGGTAAACCTTAAAGAACCATGGGCAATTTCCGGAGGTTGACCAATGGCTAATAAAACATGTGATGGCTCAAGGCTGGAAGAGGTACAGGCAGAGCCGGTAGAACAGGCAATGCCTTCCATATCCAAATTTAAAATCATCGATTCTCCCTCGATATATTCTACGGAAATATTAACATTATTGGGGAGTCTTTTTTTAGGATGACCATTTAAATGAGTTCCCAAAATATTCTTAAGAATTCCCCCAATGAGCTTATCGCGCAACCGCGTCTGGAATTCTATCTCTTCTTGCATTTTATTCTGGCAAATTTCAATTGCTTTACCTAAACCAACAATTCCCGGAGTATTATAAGTAGAGGCACGCTTACCTCTTTCTTGATCTCCGCCGTGCAAGAATCTTTCGATGCGCGTTCCTTTCCTTATATATAACGCCCCCACACCTTTAGGCCCATAAAATTTATGGGCGGATAGAGAAAGCAGGTCAACATCTAAGGCGTTTACATCAACAGGAATATGTCCTACAGTCTGCACTGCATCGGTATGAAAATATATCCCCTTTTCATGAGCGACTTTTGCTATTTCTGCTACCGGCTGTATAGTACCGATTTCGTTATTGGCGTGCATTATGGAAATAAGAATAGTTTTATCCGTAATTGCCTTCTTCACATCCCCGGGATCAACTAAACCATCTTTATCTATTTTAACAAAGGTAATTTTAAAACCTCTCTTTTTTAAAAATTTACAAGGTTCGGTTATAGCATGGTGTTCTATGGCGCTGGTAATGATATGATTCCCATTCTTTCTCAAGGCATAAGCTACCCCAAAAAGAACGAAATTATTAGACTCCGTTCCTCCAGAGGTAAAAATAATCTCCTCTGGCTTGGCCATTAAAGATACGGCCAGCTTTTCCCGCGCTTCCTCAATTGCCTTTCTTGCTTCCTGTCCAAAACCATGTATGCTTGAGGGATTACCGAATTTATCAAAAAAATATGGTTGTATGGTTTTAATTACTTCGGTATCTGTAGGGGTAGTTGCCGCATAATCTAGATATATTCTTCTCATTTGCTTAACACCTCATTCATACTGCCCATGCGATAACCTTCTAAATCAACGGTTATATGTCGATAACCTAATTTCCTTAAATTCTCTACTACAAAATTACGCTTATTTATTAGTTCGGGGATATCTTTTTTATCTACTTCTATACGGCAGAGACCACTATAATGTCTTAATCTTACTTGCTTAAAACCCATGTTTTTTAAACACATTTCTGCCTTATTTATGCGCTTTAGCAATTGGGGGGTAATCTCTATTCCATAAGGAACCCGAGAAGCAAGACAGGCAAGCGATGGCTTATTCCAAGTAAGCAGACCTAATTTTTTACTATATCTTCTGATATCGTCTTTGGTAAAATCAGCTTCCTGAAGGGGTGAACGAATATTTAGTTTCTGTTTGGCTTTGTCACCCGGACGAAAGTCTTTCTTATCCGATACATTACTTGCATCTACGACAAAATTTAATTTATTTTTTTTGGCTATATCTTTTAATTTATTAAACAGTTCAATCTTGCAGAAGTAACAGCGATTAATAGGATTAGAGGTAAATTTTCTATTCTTTAATTCATTGGTCTTAATTATTTTATGTCTTACGCCGATTAGTTTGGCCATCTTTTTAGCAAAAGCCAATTCCTTAGGCGGATAAGTAGGTGAATCAGCCGTAACTGCCAAAACTCTATCTTTTAGAATGCATCGCACAACTTTTAATAAAAAGGTGCTGTCTACACCACCTGAATAGGCAACCAATACTGAACCCATTTTCTTTAATATACTTTTTAATTTTTTTAATTTATTCATTCTAGAGGCGCACTTCCATAGCCCGGGTAGGACAGACCTTAACGCAGAGTTCGCAGGCAATGCATTTATTGTCATAAAAATGAACCTTACGGGTAAACGGATCAACTACTAAAGCACCGGTAGGACAAATTGGTACGCAAACACCGCAGTCTGTACATTTACTTTCATTACGGATAACATCCTGGCTTAAAGGTTGAATTCTTACGCCGCAGGATTGCAAATATTCAATACCTTCATTAAAATTTTTATCTTCGCCAGTTAATTGCAAAACCATTAGACCTTCCTCTTGAGGGGTAACGTAAGCCTTTAAAATATTAAACTGTAGGTTATAGTCCTTTACTAATTTATAAACAATGGGTTGGTCAACCAGACGATGGGGAAAATGTAAAACTATCCTTTTAGAAATCATCTTTGGTTCTCCTTCTAAAC
>CAYOMI010000013.1:0-14210 GCA_964405005.1 uncultured Planctomycetales bacterium
GTATTGATAAGTGTCCTTATATAACTGCTGAGGCAAAAAGTATATTAGAGGCCTCCAGCCTTCCGCCCATAAAACTGATAACTATAGGCGCAGGTGAGAATAAACTAGAGATTGGTAATGAAACAGTAATGTTTCGCCATGATGAGAAATTTCATCGGCCTTGCGGTTTAGGATTTATTATTGAAGATAATTTAACGGATTCAGAAATAAAACAAAGATTAGAAAAAATCAATTCCTTGAAATTTGAACGTGTAGGCCAGCAATTAAATGTAAATTTAGTAGGTGTAAGGCAGAATAAAGATAAAAAGAGATTTATCGAGGTTGTAAAATTGGTTTCTAATAATACAGAGCTGGGTTTAGTCCTGATGAGTAAAGATTTAGAGGCACAGGAAGAGGCCTTGAAGTTAGTAGGAGCAAAAAATCCTTTAATCTATCATGCCACTAAGGATAATCTTGCCCAGATTTCTAAATTAGCCAAGGAATTTAAAGCAACTTTGGTTGTTTCTGGTCAAGATTTAGAGACGCTTTCTAATTTGACTAAAGAATTAAATAATCAAGGAGTTTCCGATTTAGTCTTAGATGCAGACAAAAAGTCCGTTTCTGAAAAAATCTGGGATTTGACCCAGATAAGAAGGCAGGCCTTAAAGAAATCAAATCGCAGTTTAGGTTATCCGAGTTTAGTAATGATTGAGCAAGAAGACCCTTATGAGGAAACAATAGAAGCAGCAACCTATATTGCCAAATATGCGGGGATTGTTTTAATTAAGGGTATAGAATCTTGGCAGACTTTATCACTTTTAACATTAAGGCAGAATATTTACACTGACCCGCAAAAGCCGCTGCAGATTGAATCTAAACTTTATTCAATAGGTCAAGTCACAGATAAATCACCGGTTTTAGTGACGACAAATTTTTCACTTACCTATTATACAGTATTAGGTGAAGTGGAGGCAAGCAAAGTGCCTTCTTATATTATAAGTGTAGATACCGAAGGTATGTCTGTGTTAACTGCTTGGGCAGCAGAGAAGTTTACGCCTGATAAGATTGCCGATTCAATAAATAAATTTGGGGTTAAAGATACAGTTTCACATACACGCTTGATTATTCCCGGTTATGTGGCAGTAATGAGTGGAGATTTGGAGGATAAATCCGGTTGGCAGGTCGTGGTAGGACCAAAAGAAGCAGCCGGGATCCCATCGTTCTTAAAGAATTTGTAATTTTAGTGCGTCCTGTCTTGTCTAGTTTCTCGCAGGGACGCTTGTTTTGCCTAAAGCGTTTGCAAAACTGCGCTCCCTTCCGGCACCTCGCTCTGCCTGACTTCGAATTTAGCGGGGCAACCGTGCCCGCTCGGCAGTCCTTAAGAGGCCCTGCTCGAAACCAGCCAAGCCAGTCCGCTAAAAAGGATAAGGATGGAGAAATTTAAGGTTATATTTTATCCGGATAATAAGAGTATAGAAGTAGAGAAGGGGAAAACTATTCTCTCAGCCGCTATTTCTGCTGGGGTTTATATTAATTCCAGTTGTGGCGGTGATGGTGTCTGCGGAAGGTGTAAAGTAATTTTAAAGAAAGGTCAGGTTTTTACCCAGCCTACAGGTAGAATAAGTCTAGAAGAAAGAAGGCGGGGAGTTTATCTGGCTTGTCTTTCTACTATCCAGAGTGATTTAGAGATAGAAGTTCCACCTGAGTCTAGATTAGACTTAGAAAAGTTAACCCAGGAAGAGATAGATTTAAGACTAAAAGGGCTTTATTCAGAGTCAGAAGAGATAGAATCAGCACCTTCTATCCTGGGTGAAGAGATTTTTATCCATTCGCCCCTTTCTACAAAATTATATTTAGAATTATCCCCGCCAAGTTTAGAAGATAAAATCAGTGATTTAGAAAGATTGTATCGTCAGATCCGACGTATCCAGGATATTCCCATTATGCAAACGGGTCTGACTAATATTAAACATTTAGGAGAGTTGCTACGTTCTTCAGACTGGAAGGTTACCGTGACTTTAGGCAAAAGAAATGGCACCACGGAGATTGTACTTATTGAGCCAGGTGATACCTCTGAGAAAAATTTTGGTTTGGCCTTTGATATCGGAACTACGACTATATCTGGGCAATTAGTGGATTTAAATACCAAAAAAGTATTAGGCACAAAAGCCACTTATAATAAACAGGCTTCATTTGGTAGCGATGTAATTACCCGCATTATTTATGCCCAAGAAGCAGATGGTCTAGAGAGATTACATCATGCGGTTATAGATAGTATGAATCATATGATTCAGGAATTAATTCAAGAGCATCACATTGACTTAAATGATGTTAATTGTATTCTTTGTGCCGGTAATACTACGATGGTACATCTTCTCCTCAAGGTTGACCCTACGTATATCAGGAAAGAACCTTATGTGCCTACTGCTAATTTTGTGCCCACAATTCGGGCTCAAGAAGCAGGCATAAAAATAAATCCCCGCGGCCTTTTATCCTGCGTTCCTGGAGTTTCTAGTTATGTAGGCGCAGATGTAACTGCCGGCGTTTTATCCTGCGGGTTAGATAATGAAAAAGATTTATCTATCCTGATTGATATCGGCACAAATGGTGAGATAGTTTTAGGCAATAAAGAATTTTTAATTTCCTGTGCTGCCTCCGCAGGTCCGGCATTTGAGGGTTCAGGCGTGAGTTGTGGTATGCGCGCAAGTAGCGGTGCAATTCAGAAAGTGAAAATTACACCTAAAGAATTTAATGTCACCTATAATGTTATTGGTGAAGTCAATCCCCGGGGCATCTGCGGCTCAGGTTATATTGATATCATTGCCGAAATGCTACGCGTGGGTATTTTAGATAAGGATGGCAAGATTAAAAATCTAAAACATAAACGTATCCGGGAAAATGAGGCAGGTAGAGAGTTCGTGATTGCATTTAAAGAGGAGGCAGATTCCACCTCTGATATTGTGATTACCGAAGCAGATATTGAGAATTTAAAACGGGCAAAAGCAGCAATTTATTCAGCCACGGCAATTTTAGTCAAGCACATGAACTTAGATTTTTCTAAGATAAAAAAGATTTTTATTGCCGGTGGTTTTGGTACTTATATTGATGTGGCTAATGCCATTAGTATCGGCTTACTGCCTGATTTAGATAGATCGCGGTTTATCTTTGTGGGTAACAGTTCATTGGCAGGCAGCCGGCAAATTCTTTTGTCTTATCAAGCCTTGAAGAAAGCAAATGAGATTGCTAAGAAAATGACTTATTTTGAACTTTCGGTTGAACCGGGTTATATGGATGAATATATGGCGGCTTTATTTTTTCCACATACGGATTTAGCAAAATTTCCCAGTGTAAAGGTGTAAAATGGGTTATATAATTGCAATAGCCGGAAAGGGCGGAACAGGCAAGACCACCATTGCCGCGCTTCTGGTGAGGATAATTAAAGAGAAGAAATTGGGTTCAATATTGGCAGTGGATGCTGACCCCAACAGTAATTTAGGTGAGGCCTTAGGCGTAGAAGTAAAAGCCACCATCGGCGAGATTCTGGATGAAATTGCCGCCCACCCGGAAAAAATTCCCAGCGGTATGCCCAAAGAAAGATTCATCGAATTTCAGATTCAGACTGCCATAAGTGAAGCCGAGGGTTTTGATTTATTGACAATGGGCAGGCCTGAAGGCCCGGGTTGCTATTGTTATGTAAATAATGTCTTAAGAGAGATTATGGGGAAATTAATTAAGGATTATGATTATGTAGTGATTGATAATGAGGCAGGCTTAGAGCATCTTTCCCGTCGCACAAGCCGCTTCGCAGATACCCTGCTTGTGATTTCTGATGCCACAATAGTAGGTTTACGTTCAGCCAGAAGAATAAATGAACTGGCAGATGAATTAGAGATTAAAACAAAAAAGAAACTCTTATTGGTTAATCGCTCAGATGTAGATAAACAATTCATAAAAGATATGGGTTTAGAGTATATAGGCGACATTCCCCAGGATAGTCAGATAACCAAGATTAGTCTAGATGGAAGTTCGTTGATGAGACTTGATAGCGATGCGGTAAGCATTGCTACCTTACGTCAATTTGGAGAAAGAATATGGAATTAATGCTTGAGAAATGGTCAGGAAAAATTTCAGAGGTAACTTTGGGTGCGACTAAAGAAGAAGGAGGAACTCGCGCCCAAGCGATTACAATAGGAGGTCAAGAGACTTTACCATTTTTATTTCCCGAAGGAAATTTGCCCCATAAACCCGTAATTGCCTTTGAAATCTGGGATATTGCACCGGTTGAATGGCCGCAGGAACTGAATAAATTTTACCGCGATATTTTTGCTGAGCCGCTTGCCTGGGCGGAAAAATGCGTAAAGGAATATAAAGCCCAACTTTTAGCCCTAAGATTACAAGGAGGACATCCGGATTTTGGCAATAAGACCCCTGAGCAAGAAGCAAAATTAGTCAGCCAATTATTGAAAAACTTAAGCGTGCCTTTAATTATTTTGGGCTGTGGGGATGATACCAAAGATAATCTCGTACTACCGGCTTGTTGTGAAGCAGCCAGGGGCGAGCGGTGTTTAGTAGGCGAGGCAGCGCAGGATAATTATAAGACCCTGACCGCGGCAGTCTTAGCCGATGGACATAATATCATTGCTCAGTCACCCATTGATATCAATATTGCCAAGCAGTTAAATATTTTAATTTCTGATATGGGTTTACCTTTAGAGCGCATTGTGATAAATCCTACTATTGGGGCATTGGGTTATGGACTGGAATATGCCTATTCTATTATGGAGCGGGCAAGGCTGGCTGCATTAGCCGGTGATAAGACTGTAGCCAGTCCATTTATCTGTTTTGTTGGCCAGGAATCCTGGCGGGCAAAAGAAGCAAAAGCCACTTCAGAACAGGGTATAATCTGGGAGGCAATAACTGCTACGGCTTTAATTCAGGCAGGCGCAGATATTTTGGTGATGCGCCATCCGAAAGCGATAGAGAAAGTGAATATTTATATTGAAAATCTGTCCAGGAGGTAAAAGTGTTTATAATTGGTGAGTTAATAAACGGGATGTATAATAATATAGGTAAGGCGATTAAGGAAAAGAATAAGGCGATTATACAGAAATGCGCCTTAGAACAGATTCAGGCAGGCGCAGATGCCCTGGATATAAACTGCGGACCAGCCTCTAAGGATCCGGTTTCTGATATTCAGTGGTTAATTCAAAGTATTCAAGAGGTAACCGATAAGCCTCTGAGCCTGGATTCCAGTAAACCCCAGGTCATTGAATCTGGACTTAAGGTGATAAAAAATAAGGTAATTATCAATTCTACTACGGCAGACAATGAAAAACTCCAGAGATTAGTACCTCTAGCAAGACAATATAATGCTAAACTTATTGGCCTGACCATAAGCGCAAAAGGCATTCCTCAGAACAAAGACCAGAGATTAGAACTGGCAGCAATGATTGTGGCAAGTTGCGCAGAACTTGGATTTCCCGTAGAAAACCTTTATCTTGACCCCATAGTTTTGCCGGTTAATGTTGCCCAGGCGCAGATGAAGGATATATTAGAAGTAATACGCGAGTTTAAAATAATCTCCGAACCCTCACCTAAAACCATTGTAGGTTTAAGTAATGTCTCACAAGGCACAGGCGTACGCAGCCTTATTAACTGCACTTTTTTAACTATGGCATTAGCATATGGTCTGGATGCAGCAATTCTTGATCCCTTGGACAAAGAATTAATGGATGTAGCTATTACTGCTGAATTGATTTTAAATAAACAGATATATTGCGATTCTTTCTTAGAAGCGTATAGAAAAAAATAAAAATATGAGGTGAGGGGAAAATGAAAAAAATTTTAATTGTGGATGATGATATGGAGATATTAAGACTGATGGGAAAGAAATTAAAACAAAGCAAATTTAAGGTCTTGGCTGCTACAAGTGGCAAGGAGGCATTGATTATCGCTGAAACTTCTCAGCCGGATTTGATACTTCTTGATATCGCTATGCCGGAAATGGATGGTTATCAGACCTGCGAAAAGTTAAGGCAGGACTCCAAAACCAAGGATTTAAGAGTTTTATTTTTAACGGGAAAGGAACTGGAGCCAGAGGGTATAAACCAGCGCTGTCAGGATTTAGGCGCCTGTGGCCATATCTCCAAATTATCCTCACTAAAAGACTTGACGCAAAAAATAAAGGAGGCCTTATCAGAATAATCGGTTTGTTGATTATCATTAGTTTATTCTTCCTTTCAACTAATTATGCCCAAACAACGCCTTCTGCCAGCCAGATAGAAAGGTCGCAGGAAATGATTGAAAATGACCTTGAGGCGAGAAGAAGGCTGGATAAATTTGAAAAAGTATATATAGAAAATATCTCTGTTAAAGGCGCCTCTTTACTTTCCGAGGATGAGATAGAGCAGATAATTGAGCCCTACCAGAAAAAATGGCTGGCCAAAAAAGATATTTTTGAGATTATGCAATCCCTGGAGCAGTTATATTCCCAAAGAGGTTATGCAAAAGGCGATATTAAAATCTACTACTCGGTTAGCGAGAAGTCTTTAACCATCCACGTAGAAGAAACCTCCAGAAATAATTGACAAATATTTATTTTATGTTAGACTAACGGAATGAACTCCGGAGGTTGTATGAAAAAGTTAATAATTGCTTTAATATCAATAGGTTTTATTTCTGTTTATTTTTTGCTTTTTGCTCAGGTAACAGAACAGATAGAAAAGAGCGCAGAAGATATCCAGAAGGAGAAAGTTTTGCGGGAACGCATTGAAAGACCAAGAGTAAAGCCGCCGGCGGAAGAGGAAAAACCCGCACCTAAACCGGCTCCAGCCGGTCCGGAAGTAAAAACTTTAGTCAAGAAAATTAACATAAGTGGCGTCACTTTTATTTCCCAATATGGACCAAGAAGAATAGCTTCTAAGTATGAAAATAAAGAACTTACCCTCAGGGAAATGCAACAAATCGCTGACCAGATTACGGATAATTACCGCAGAAAAGGCTACATTACCTCCCGCGCATATTTACCTCCCCAGAAGATTCAGGATGGCGTTTTAGAGATAGCGGTGGTAGAAGGTGTTACCGGTAATATAGAAGTAAAAGGTAACCGTTTTTTCAAGACCT
This sequence comes from uncultured Planctomycetales bacterium, assembly GCA_964405005.1. Taxonomy (GTDB): domain Bacteria; phylum Omnitrophota; class Gorgyraeia; order Gygaellales; family Profunditerraquicolaceae; genus CAYOMI01. The sequence continues at coordinate 7,102 of CAYOMI010000013.1, forward strand.
CACTACTGCGCAAGAAAATTCCTTTAGAGAAAGGAGACCCTTTTAATTATGAAGTTTTAAGAAAAGGGATGGCTAAAATTAATGAGCAGACGGATAGGCAAGCCAGAGCAGTGCTTGTTCCAGGAAAAGAACCCGGAACAACTGATGTGGTTTTAGAAATACAGGATAAACTCCCCATTCACGTGGGATTTGAATATGATAATTTCGGTTCCCGTTATGTAAATAAAAATCGCCTGAAAACCACCATAACCCACAATAACCTTTTGGGCTGGGATGATATTTTAAGCATTCAGTATCAGATTGCTCGCGGCGAAAACTATAGGTATCTTAGCGCGCATTACAATCTGCCCATCAAAGATGATTTAAAAATGGGTTTCTATGCTGTGCGTTCTGACTTACATTTACGCAAGGATTACGAAGATTTAAATTCGCGGGGCAAATCCAGGCTTTTTGGAATTTATGTGGTACAGACCATTATTGATAAAGAAAACATAGATTTGAATGTAGATTTGGGGTTTGATTATAAAGATATTTGTAATTTCCAGTTAGATGATATGACCAGTAAGGACCGCTTGCGCGTAGCAAGGGCAGGTTTTGATTTTGATATGGCAGATATGTTGGGAAGGACCCTTATCACTCATGAAGCGGATTTCGGGATTCCGGATATTATGGGTGGCTTAAAGAAGAATGACTGGCGCGCCTCTCGCAGCGGCTCAGGTGGAAAATTTATTAAAAATACGCTTAACATTTTAAGACTACAAAGACTTCCTTTTAATACCACATTACTTTGGAAAAACCAGTTGCAATTCTGTCCTTACATTTTGACTGCGGCAGAGCAATTTCAGATTGGCGGTATCGCTAATGTCAGGGGTTATCCTCCTGCAGAAGTGGTAGGAGACAGAGGTTATGCTATGACCTGGGAGTGGTCTTTGCCAGTTTATCCAATTTCTAAGAAAATAAAAGTCCCGTTTTCCAAGACAAAACTTTACGACGCATTAAGAGTAGTTACTTTCTATGATTGGGCAAATGCGCGTTTAAGAAGGCTGCAGGCAGGCGAAGAGAAGAATAGAACTTTAAGGGCTGCAGGTTGCGGTTTGCGCTTTAACCTGGCCGAAGATTTTTCTTTAAGAGTGGAGTGGGCCTGGCCATTAGATAATCCTCCGTCGGACGGAAGGCATTTGCATACCTAGACCCAGGTAACTAAGAAATTCTGAAGATTTCGCCTTGACAAAATCGAATTCATAGGTTATACTTGTACTAAATTTAGCATTTCTAACCTATTTAATTCTTTGGCTAAGGTCAGGCCAAAAAAATCTGGATGAATTTTAAGAAAATAAAATTTTCTTTCCTCGTAGCCTTAATAAGCATATTAACCCTACCTTATTTTGTCTTTGCCCTTCCTGAAGGAGAAGATGTGGCAGCAGGAGAGGCCACCTTTGACCGCGCAACAGAAAACACGCTTAATATCAATACTTCCTCTGAGCGGCTCATCGTAAATTATCAAAGTTTTAGTATCGCAGAAAAAGAAACCGTAAATTTCAAACAGCCCTCGGCTAATTCTATTGCCCTAAACCGCGTGGTAGGGGTTGACCCTTCGGCAATTCTAGGGACCTTAACTGCAAACGGCAAAATATTTTTGATTAACCCCAATGGCGTAGTCTTTGGCCCGAACTGCCGTTTAGACCTTCCCGCCTTAGTTGCCTCCACCTTAGATATTTCCAATGAAGATTTTTTAAGTGGTAACTATAAATTTTTTAAGAACGGTAAAAACACCTTTATTTTAAATCAGGGAAATATCACCATAAGAAACGGCGGCTATGTCTGTCTTCTTTCTCCAGCCCTGGAAAATATCGGGGTAATAGAAGCAGAACTGGGCACAATAGTTTTAGCCAGCGGTGAAAAAGTTACCCTGGCCTTGGATGACCTAAATGAAATTTCCGTAGTGGTTGATGAGGCAGTAAAAACAGGGGTTTTAGGATTTGATAGCGCGGTTAAAAATTCCGGCACGCTTTCTGCTAATGGCGGTAAAGTGATTATCACGGCCAAGGTCTTAAATGCTGTCTTTGATTACGCCATCAATAACACTGGTGTCATTGAAGCAAATTCCGTAGCCAGTCATAATGGCGTAGTTGAACTGGTGGCAGAAGGCGCACCCATTCTTAATATAGGTAAGATACAGGCAGGAGAGGTTAAGATTAAGGTCGGGGATTCAGATTTTATAAATATCGGACAAATTCTTGCGGCTATAAATCCAGCCACGGTTTATATCAATGCCTTAAATGTCATTCAGGACGGCTTAATTTCCGCGGATGATAGTGTGACGGTTGAGGCCGACAGCGTAAATACAACTTTAAATTTAGACCCTGCCTTAAATTCAATTCCTACTGCGATTATCCAAGCCAATCAGGTAAAAATAATTACTCAGAAGATAGGTAGGGGTGAGTTTCCCATAACCATTGATGCGCCTCTTACCTATATAGAGATAACCCAAGGCGATATTAATATATTGGAGAGTTTAGGCATCGGCACGAGTATATTACTGCGCGGCCCTCCGTCGGAAAACTTCGCGATTATTTATAGCCCCGCTACAAATCTTACCTTAGAGGCAAAAACTGGAGGCATAACTACTTCTAGCGGCACAATTATTCTTGCCAATATTCTTTCCTTAGTTGCTAATCAAAATATTTATATTCAAGATGATATTTTTACCAACGGCGATATAAACATATTATCATATGAAAGTGGCACCATAGACATAAGAGGCGAGGATGTTGTAATTACCTCAGAAACCGGCTCTATTAATCTCGAGACGAGCACGGGTCATATTAATGTGTATGGTACTCTTTCTGCTGCCCAGGGAACACTGCGTATATGGACCTCTACCCACATGGACTTGGCCCAATCCACCCTCATCTCTAAAGACGGAAGCTTTATTTGGAATCCCGAAGATGGAATTTCAAGAACGTGGGATGGAGAAGGCGACGGAAGCACTTGGGGGAGTGCTAACAATTGGAATCCTAATGGTGTACCAGCCTCTGATGATGATGTTACAATTGGATCAAGCGCTTCCGTAACTGTCACAGCCGATACAACTGTAAATTCAATCACCTTCACCAGTAGTAATGCAACTTTGACCGTTAATTCAGGTATTACCCTTACGGTGACTGGAGGTATCACCCTGCAGAACGCGGCAAATAGTAATAGGGCTGCGACTATAACAGGCGCAGGCAAGATTAAATGCGCGTCACTTACTGTTGGAGGGACAACCACTAATCTTGACAGCGATAAGACAACTACTCTAACTTCCACGATTGCGACTCTATTGATTTCGGGTAATCTTAATATTAATAGCGAAGATGATGACCGCGACCTAAATAATGCTACTTTCAATTTGGGTTCTGGCTCAGTTAGTGTCGCAGGTTCAGTAGTGTTGGATGCTGAGAATGATCCTAAACATGAGTCATCATCTGCAACCTTGACGCTGGCAACTGGTTCACAGAATGGAACCCTTACGCTTTCAGGAGCGACTCCGTTTTCAATCCCTGGTACTGGAACCGCAACATTCACTGCGAACGGAACGAGCGCTACCGTAGTTTATTCAGGCGCTGCTCAAACGGTGTACCCGGTTACCTACCGTAACTTAACCCTTTCAGGCAGCGATACCAAAACCTTAGGTGGCAATACCACCGTGAATGGTACATTGACCCAGAGTAATGTTAATATTGCTGTTGGAACATACACGCTTACAGTCAAGGGGACGCACGACGCCGGAACAAATACAGTTTCCGGGGCAGGTGGTTATACTCTAGCAAGTGGTGCGACTCTTATAACAGCAAACGCGAGCGGTATTAACGGAACTATTACAACTACAGCCAAGATACTCAACGCTGCCGCAAATTATACTTTTGACGGAACGGTAAATCAGGATATTGGTAATTTATTCCCCAACAACCTCACCGGTGATTTAACCATCAACAATCCCGGTAACACAGTAACTCTTAGTAACACTAGAACAATTGGTAATGGCGGTTCCGTGAATCTGGTAGCAGGTACGTTTGCAACTAGTACTAATCTTACAATGGCTTCAACATCAAGCATTACTCGAAGTGGTGGGAGCATGACCGGTACACTTCAGGGTACAGGTGCTTACGATGTTACCTATACAGGTAATTCAAAGACTACCGGCCCTGAACTTTCTGGTAGCGGTCTTAGGAGTATCACTGTAAATCTTACGGCTGGCCAAACGCTAACCCTTGATCAGAATAGAGCGCCTGATGGTAATCTTAGTATTAGCAGCGGCACTTTTGATTTAAGTACTTTTACAATAAATAGAAGCACCTCCGGCGGTACGTTAACAGTAAGTAACGACGCAGCACTTAAGATCGGCGGGACCAATACTTTTCCAAGTAAGTACACTACCCATACCTTGGGTGCTTCAAGTACAGTCGAATATGCTGGTACGGCCCAGGCTGTTTCAGGAGAGACCTACGGTAATCTTACTACGAGTGGCAGTGACACCAAGACACTTGCAGGGGCGGTTACAGTCAGGGGAGACCTTACTATTGGTAGTAACACGACTTTAGACGTTTCCTCCAGTGACTTCGGCCTGACCGTAGGCGGCGATTGGGCTAATAATGGGGCTTTCACGGCGCAAAATGGCAAAGTTACCTTAAACGGCTCAGGCGCACAGACACTCAGTCCCGGCAGCAGTTCATTCTATGACCTTACGCATTCCGGGTCAGGAACGGTTACCTTGTCCGGTGATTTAACTGTAACCAATAACTTTGTGAATTCAAATGGCAGTTTCGTAGCCAGTCCCAATAGCCCTACCTATAGCTTTAGTGTTGGCAAGAGCTTTACCATTTCTGGCGGTACATTTAACCGCTTTACCGGCACAGGCACCTCAGACGATCCTTACCTTATATATGACGTTTACGGCCTGCAGGCCATGAAGTGTTATCTCTCATCTAACTTTAAAATTGCCGATAGCGTTACAAACATTGATGCCTCAGGAACTTCTACCTGGGATAGTAATAAAGGATTTTCACCCGTAGGAACCTCTGGCAACGCCTTTTCTGGCAGTTTTGACGGCAATAACAAAACCATCAGTGGTCTTTGTATAAAGCGTAACTCCACTAACAATGTCGGCCTCTTTGGTTATATCAGCGGGGCCCAGATTAAAAATGTGGGCTTAGTCAACGTAGATATAGATGGACGCGATAAGGTAGGGGCTTTAGTTGGTTATGCTTGGTGGTTTAGCAACATATCTCAATGTTATGTTACAGGGGTGGTAGGAGGGCACGATGATGTAGGGGGTTTGGTAGGTTATAATGACTGGCTTTCGCAGATTTCTAACTGCTACTCTCGGGCTAATGTAAGCGGCCATAATGATATCGGCGGTTTAGTCGGACAGAATAACTGGGGTACTATCGAAACAAGTTATTCCACTGGTACTGTAAGCGGCAACGACCATGTCGGCGGTTTTCTCGGACATAATGACCATGGTTCTTATGCGGATAATTTCTGGGATATAGAGACTTCGGGTACGGAGATTGGCATAGGTAATAGTAGCTCATCTGATGTAACCGGCAAAACCACTACCGAAATGAAGACGAAATCAACCTTTACCGATGCCGGTTGGGATTTTTCTACTATTTGGGCAATAAGCTCGGGTGTAAATGATGGTTATCCGTGTTTCAAGTGGCAGGGGTCTGGCGGCGATACCACTGCCCCAGAGACTTCTATTACCAGTGGCCCGGCTACCTGGATTAATAATAATGTCCTGGATGCTATTTTTGTGTGGACGGGTTCTGATGATACAACACCTGTTGGAAGCCTAGTCTATTCCCATAAAATAGATTCTGAAAGCTGGTCAGCATATTCCAGCACTACCACTACTACATTAACGGGTTTAAGTGAAGGAAATCATACTTTTTATGTTAAGGCAAAAGACGAAGCGGGAAACGAGGACCTAACCCCAGCTGAATGGAGTTTTGGTGTGGATAATACCGCACCCACAGTCAACATCACTAATCCAGGTACTGAAAACGGTTACTATCAGACCGCAAACTTACCGGCTAATCCTGCTTATACTGTAAGTGAAACAGGGACCACGGATACTGTCATGGGTTGGGACCGCACTACTGAAGGTGCGCATACTTTAACTATTACTGCCCAGGATATTGCCGGCAATATCGGCACGGGTATAAGGCATTATACTGTAGATAATACTCCACCATCTGCACCTTCAACTCCTGACTTAGCCGCTATAGATGATACAGGAATTTCTAATAGCGATAACATCACCAAAAATACCTCTGGTTTAACCTTATCTGGCACGGCTGAAGCTGGTTCCATAGTTGAGCTTTTTTATGATTCAACGAGCGCAGGCACCACCACTGCTACAGGCGGCAATTGGAGTATAGATATTAGTTTAACAGAGGGAGTCTACTCTATTACTGCTAAGGCCACAGATGCCGCAGGTAATCCTTCGGTTGCCTCAGGCAGCTTATCCGTAACTGTGGATACTACTGTGGCTGCACCTTCAATTCCCGACTTAGATTCTGCAGATGATACAGGAAGCTCTAATACTGATAACATCACCAAAAATACTTCTGGCTTAACCTTATCTGGCACGGCTGAAGCCGGCTCCAGAGTTGAGATTTTTGATGGAGTAACCAACAAAGACACTACTACTGCTACAGGCGGTAACTGGAGTATAGATATTACCTTAGCAGAAGGCGTCCATTCCATCACTGCCAAAGCCACTGACATTGCAGGTAATACTTCAGTTAATTCAAGCCCCTTATCTATAACCGTAGATACTACTCCACCCAATCCACCTTCGATTCCTGACTTAGCCGCTATAGATGATACAGGAATTTCTAATAGTGATAACATCACCAAAAATACCTCTGGTTTAACCTTATCTGGCACGGCTGAAGCTGGTTCCATAGTTGAGCTTTTTTATGATTCAACGAGCGCAGGCACCACCAGTGCTGTAGGTGGTAATTGGAGTATAGACACTAGCCTAACAGAGGGGGCGTATGACCTCACTGCCAAGGCCACGGATGCTGCGGGTAATACCTCAAGCACTTCAGGCAGCTTGC
>CAYOMI010000013.1:14310-14574 GCA_964405005.1 uncultured Planctomycetales bacterium
TTAACCATCTCTGGCTCTGCGGAAAGCGGCTCTACTGTTGAACTCTTTGATGGAGCAACCAGCAAAGGCACCACTACTGCTAGCAGTTGGAGCAAAGACATTGACTTGTCAGGAGAAGGTCTGCATCATATCACCGCCAAGGCCACTGACGTTGCAGGTAACGAATCAGCTGCTTCAATTGGCCTGGATGTAACTATTGATACCATTGTGCCGGTAGTCAACGTCACTAATCCTACTGAGGGCGGTTATTACAAGACTGCAAAT
>CAYOMI010000013.1:14674-17771 GCA_964405005.1 uncultured Planctomycetales bacterium
CGGTCACCGATGCTGCCGGTAATGTGGGCTTAGACTCCAATAACTATACCGTAGATAATACCGCGCCGGTAGTCAACGTCACTAATCCTACTGAGGGCGGTTATTACAAGACTGCAAATTTACCGGCTAATCCGGCTTATACGGTTACCGAAGCCAATCCCTATAACGCCGTAGTCACCGGCTACAACACTAATAATGTGGAAGGTAACCACACGGTCACTGTCACGGTCACCGATGCTGCCGGTAATGTGGGCTTAGACTCCAATAACTATACCGTAGACAATACCGCGCCAGATATTAATATAACCTCTCCCGCAGACCACACTATTTATAGTACCCCACAGATACTTTTATATACAGTATCTGATAATTTAGATGCTAATCCTACTGTTTCTGGTCCAGCCAACGGTACGATTTATAGTACTGCCGGTAACCACACCGTTGTTATAAATGCTACTGACCTTGCTGGTAATACTAATTCCGAGAGTATAACTTTCCATATTACTCGGTTTGCTGAACTTATAGGACAACTTTTCTTAAATTCTGAAACCACCGTAATATTATTACCTGACGAATACCACATGAACAATTACCAGTTCAACGGTATTAATATACCGGGGATGGCTTACTTTTATCACCCTTTAACCAATATGGATATGTCTGCTTTTGAGAGCATTATTTTAAGCGAAGATATCTATGAGTTTATAGATAACTATATAAATATCATCGGTCAGGACGGTCTCCCGTCATTCTTTGATGAGATGTTAAAAAGGAGACCACACTAATTAAAATTTAAAAAGGAGTTTTTAAAATAGAGGGGCAAATTCAGGTTTGCCCCTTTTTTATTTTTATAGCAAATCTAGCCCATGTATTGTATAATAATATAAAATTAACTTAAAAAGGAAAGGAGTAGAAATGAAAAAACTTTCTCTTATTTTAGTTATCTTATTTATTATGGCCGGATGCAGCCAACCAGCCAAGGAAAAAAAGATTTTAGCAAAAATAAATAACTACGAAATTACGGCAGATGAGTTTGAAGAAGAGTTTAAGGAATCACCTTTTGCCAGGACTGATACCCCTGAATCCCGCAAGGAGTTTTTAAATTTCCTGATTAACCGCAAACTCATTCTTCAGGAAGCCCAGAAGCAGGGATTAGATAAGGATAAGGATTTTTTGAAAATGATAGAAAAGTTCTGGGAGCAGTCACTTCTTAAACTCACCCTGGATATAAAAACCAAAGAAATTGCCGCAACCACTGTGGTTGATGACAGGGCAGTAGAGGCAGTCTATCAAAAAATGACTAAAGACGGCAAAACCGATAAACCATACGAGCAGATGTATAAACAAATAAAGTGGGAAATTATGCAGCTAAAGGAAGTCCAGCGTATGAATGAATGGGTTGATAGTTTACGCGCCAAAGCAAATATTAAGATTAACGATGAATTATTAAAATGAAAGGGAGGATAAAATGACACAAGCCACTCATTATAGACGCCGCAACTATTTTATTGATAAAGGTTTTCAATCCAGGTTTATTTTTAAATTCTGCCTTACGGTTTTAGCGGCAGGATTACTTACTATGGGTCTGCTTTACTTTTTTGCCTTGCGCTCAACAACCGTCTCTATTGTTGACTCGCGGGTGAAGGTATATTCTACCGCCGATTTTCTTCTACCCGTATTAATTCAGACTGTAGTAATCGTGACTATTTTAATCAGTATAGTTACGATTATATTAACGTTACTGGTTTCCCATAAGATTGCCGGGCCATTATACCGTTTTAAAAAAGTTATAGAGGCAATGGGGGAGGGGGATTTTGCCCAGGATTTTAAAATCCGCCAGCGCGATCAACTTCAGGATTTAGCCAAGACAATAAATTCCGCAATTCAAAGGGTAAGGTCGCAGCTAAATTTAATCAAGACATACCACAATTCCTTGAAGGAAAAACTGAATGTTTTAACTGATGACGATTCGCAGGAACACAGGCGCATAGTAACTGTCGAATTAAAAAGATTATTTGAAGAATTAAATAAAATAATCCAGTCCTTTAAGTCTTAATTTTATGCCATTAAGAAAACTTTTGCGGTCAATAGGTTTGATTCTAGTAATCTTTGGTTTAGTTTACCCTTTTGCCTTTGGTTTTGATGATGGTTTTGGCGCAGGCAGACAGATTCAGGGCAAATATTTTGTTATTATTTACTCATCCGGGCTTGAAGCGGTGAATTTAGCCCAGCAGTTAAATATCGGTCAGGCAGAAAAGATTCTGTTCGGTGGCTCATCCAAGAGGGCTTCTGGTTATGATGAGATTCTTTCGGATATGCTGGATACGCTTTTTCTTCAGGTAGGAGATATTTTAGATATGCATTTATATAGTTATCAGGGAAGAATTAAAGTCTGCCGCAACCAGGAGCAACTTAACCAGATTTATAACAATATGTTTAATAGGGATTTAAAAGGCATGCGTTCTTTCTATATTTATAACCTCAATACAATTTACATTTCCGGGGATAGCTTCACCAGGGAAATCCTTGGCCACGAAATAGCCCATGCAATAATCAGCAACTATTTTGTTGTCCAGCCGCCGGTTAAGGTCGCGGAGGTTCTATCTGGCTATGTAGAATATCAACTTCGCAAGCCTGGACAGAAATAAAGAATAGTTATATAATACCTGATTAAAAATGGCGGCGTAACTCAGTCTGGCAGAGTAGTCGGCTCATACCCGATTTGTCACTGGTTCAAATCCAGTCGCCGCCACCAGAAAGAAAAATTTTTATGTTTGCCAGAAATCTACCCCAAAAGAATAAAAGTTCCAGATACACAAGAGGACCAAAAAGAGATTATTCCTTATTTATAATGACCCTCATACCATTATTACTTATTTTCAGTATTTCAGTTTTTGTGATGAGTATTTATTTTAAGAAACAGATTTCGTTAATCCCCCTTGAACAGGAAGAAGCAAAGATTCATAAAGGTACCATAGTTAATATTTATGAGTCAATCCGAAGTCTCGTTGAGAAATGTCTTACATCTACCTGGCCATGGAAATTTATATTACTCATTCTATTTCTTCTGGCAATCATATATTGTCTGTACTTTATC